>NZ_JAGGQX010000026.1:0-55794 GCF_018613095.1 Bacillus sp. ISL-75 | reverse complement strand
CAGTGGACGTAGATCACAAATGGTGCCTGACACCAAAAACACTATTGCCACTAGACTCACAACACAAACGGTGCCTGACACCGATACCACCATCTATTTAAGATGATCATTCAATACATTTTCCTCCAGGACAGAAAACTTATCCCCGTAGACCCTCGTAATATGATTCTCGCCCCATGTACAAAGCGAATTCAGAATCCCCTCCAAGCTCCGGCCATACTCACTTAACTCGTACTCGACCTTCGGCGGAATCTGATTATAAATAATCCGATTAATCACGCCATCCTCCTCCAACTCCCGGAGCTGTTGCGTCAGCATTTTCTGCGTAATATTCGGCATCAACCGCTTCAATTCACTCGTCCGCTTTTTCCCATGTGTCAAATGGCAGAGAATTACACACTTCCATTTCCCCCCAATCACCTCAAGCGTCGCTTCCACCGATATATTGTATTTCTTCTTCTCCATCACACATCCTCCTCCTCATTCATTCAGACAGGCACCGAAAAGTACCTACCGCACCCAAAGGTACCTATATCACTTAAAAGTGCGTACTTCCTAATATTCCTCATATATCCCATAATAACATTTGCCGGATGAAAACAATCATATCCTTTTAAATAAACGCACACAAATAAGGAGGAAAATTCATGCCTTTAAATAAACAGCAAAGCACACTCGCACTACTGGCCCTAGCCGTCAGCGCCTTCGCGATCGGAACCACCGAATTTATCAGCGTCGGCTTGCTGCCACTCATCGCCACCGATTTACACATTCCCGTCACAACGGCCGGACTAACCGTCTCCCTATACGCCCTCGGGGTCACATTCGGAGCGCCCGTCCTAACATCACTGACAGCGCGCATGTCACGCAAAACCTTATTACTTTGGATCATGATCGTCTTCATCATCGGTAACAGCATCGCCGCAAGCGCAACAAGTATCAGAGTCCTACTCGCGGCCCGCGTGATTTCCGCGCTGTCGCACGGCGTCTTCATGTCGATCGGCTCCACCATCGCCGCCGACCTCGTCCCGGCCAACCGCCGCGCCAGCGCGATATCAATCATGTTCTCCGGCCTCACCGTCGCCACCGTCACCGGCGTGCCATTCGGAACATTCATTGGCCAACAATATGGCTGGAGACTCGCCTTCGTCATCATTATCGCCGTGGGCATCATCGGCTTCATCGCCAACTGGATTCTCATTCCTTCTTTTTTGAAAAAAGGAACCCAGACCAGCGTTCGAGACCAGTTCAAGCTCCTGACCAATGGCCGGCTCTTACTTCTATTCACGATTACGGCACTGGGGTATGGCGGCACATTTGTTGTCTTTACTTATTTGTCACCATTACTACAGGAAATAACCGGCTTTAAAGAAGGCTCGATTGCAATAATTTTACTCGCCTATGGATTGGCGATCGTCATTGGCAACATGGCGGGCGGAAAGCTCTCGAACCGCAATCCGATTGGCTCCCTATTTTATATGTTTATCGTCCAGGCCGTGGTCCTGTTCGTCTTGATGTTCACCGCACAATTCAAAATCGCGGGTCTCATCACGATTATTTTTATGGGCTTACTCGCCTTCATGAACGTACCAGGACTGCAAGTATACGTCGTCATCCTCGCGGAACGCTACGTTCCGAGTGCCGTCGATGTCGCATCTGCCATCAACATTGCCGCCTTCAACGCCGGAATCGCCATCGGTTCCTACCTAGGCGGCACCATCACCGACACACTTGGCCTCATCCACACCACATGGATCGGAGCCTTAATGGTCCTCACAGCATCCATCCTAACAGGATGGAGTCGAGCGTTGGAACGGAGAGATCAATCAGTATTATCAGAAGAAGCTTGCTAAAGCAATAATAATTAAAAGCGCGTACCAAAAATATTGATTCGCTGAAAAAATCGTGTTTCCGCTGATAAATGACTTAGTTTCGCTGATAAAATCGGTTTATCGCTGATAAAAGGTAATTTTCCGCTGATATATCTTAAAATCGGCTGATGGGGTGTAATTTTACACTAAATTTAAGCGGCTAAGGCGTTGAAAAGTAGTAAAAAGCAGTAATCTTTACGAAAACATCCTAACAGAACATGTAAAACGATCTTGCTAGGTTAAAATTAACAACTTAAATCTCGAGGAGGAACATTAGATGAACTTACAAAGTACAACTACATTAAATAACGGAGTAAAAATGCCTTGGTTCGGCCTTGGCGTCTTTAAAGTAGAGGAAGGTCCTGAGTTAGTGGACGCGGTGAAAACAGCGATCCAACATGGCTACCGCAGCATTGATACAGCGGCCATCTATGGAAACGAAGCGGGCGTCGGGCAAGGAATTAAGGAATCTGGGATAGCCAGAGAAGACCTATTCGTCACCTCAAAGGTTTGGAATGCCGATCTCGGCTACGAATCCACATTAGCGGCCTATCAAACAAGCCTAGATAAACTAGGATTAGAATACTTGGACCTCTATCTGATTCATTGGCCTGTGGCGGGCAAATACAAGGAGGCGTGGCGAGCATTAGAGGCGCTTTATAAAGAAGGGCGCGTACGTGCGATTGGGGTAAGCAATTTCCAAGTGCACCACCTTGTAGACCTGGTGAAAGATGCAGAAATTAAGCCAATGGTAAACCAAGTCGAATACCATCCGCGCTTAACCCAAAAGGAAGTCCAAGCATTCTGCCGTGAACAGGGAATTCAGATGGAAGCCTGGTCGCCGTTAATGCAAGGCCAATTGTTAGACAATGAAGGATTGGCAGCAATCGCCGCAAAATACAGGAAATCAGTCGCCCAAATCATCCTGCGCTGGGATCTGCAAAACGGCGTCGTCACCATCCCAAAATCAACAAAAGAACGCCGAATCATCGAAAACTCACAAGTATTCGACTTTGAGCTAACACAAGAAGACATGCACCAAATCAACAACCTAAACCAAAACCACCGCGTCGGCCCAGACCCCGACAACTTTGACTTTTAAATTACCTTTGGTTCCATCTTTAGTGCCATCATTGGTGTTACATCTTTAATGTCATCCATCATTGGTGTCATCCATCATTGGTGTCAGGCACCGTTCGTGGACAAAAGCACCTATTCGTCCGCTCGGTGTGGACAGGCCGATCTCGCTACTGAGATTGGCCTTATTTCTATGCTTGCATTTACCGTGTCAAAGCGAAAGCAGCACTGGCGGTAAATGGAAAGAGATTAAAGCAACAATAATAAATGCAGTACTTTTTTTTCAGCTTTATTGGATAAACTAAGGTGACATGCTTGAGGGGTGAAGAAAATGCGAAATCAGCTTGAAAAAAACATCTTAAGGTTTTTATTTGTTTCTGGAATTGGTACGTTTATGAACTTAATTCGAAAGCCACCTATAAAGGACTGGCTGATTATTTTCTTAATGAAGAGCTATATTGCCACCATTCTCGATAATTTATTAGTAAAAAGAGGATACTTAAAATACCCTGTTAACTTATCAAAAAGCTTTGACATAAGTGTTTTATTTAGCTATCTCATTTTCCCAATCAGCTGCATTTATTTCAATCAAGTAACTAGAAATTCAGGTGTTATAGGAATTCTGGCCAAGTGCCTATTATTTACACTACCATCGACACTAGTTGAATCTTGGCTCGAAAAAAACACAAAATTAATCAAATATAAAAAATCCTGGACCTCACTACATAGCTTCGCATCCATCGCAGCCACCTTTTTAATCGTGCGCATTCTCATGTCTCTCATAAGTAAAACCGCCGAGAAACAATAATGGTTTCACAATAATGGTGTCAGGCACCGCGCATGGACACCTGTCCTCCTGCGGGGGACATCAAGCAGGTATTTTTCACATTCCTTTGCTATAATTATTAAATGGAGTATCTAAAAGGGGTTGTGAGAAAATGGCTAATAGAGTTCAGGAGGATAGTTGGAATGCAAGTTTATATGATACGAAGCATTCTTTTGTTTCTCAATTTGGAGGAGATCTGGTCCAATGGCTAGCACCACAGTCAAGTGAAAAGATTCTGGATCTTGGCTGCGGAACAGGGGATCTAGCCAACCAACTGAATCAACTGGGCGTCGATATTATTGGGATTGATAAATCCGAAAACATGATCCAGCAGGCACAAAAAAAGTACCCGGGTCTCACCTTCGAGGTACAGGACGCTGTGAACATGGGGTACACCAACGAGTTTGATGCAGTTTTCTCTAATGCTACACTACATTGGATTAAAACTCCGAAACAGGCTCTACAGTCCATCTATAATGCCTTAAAACCTGGGGGCAGATTTGTCGCTGAATTTGGCGGGAAAGGCAACGTCCAGAAAATTACCGATGCAATCATTAACCAATTAGGCGAACACGGAACCACGTATAAATCAGAGCAGCTCCAGTTCCCTTGGTATTACCCAAGCATTGGCGAATACACATCCATAATGGAACAAGTGGGATTTCGGGTCACCCACGCCCAGCATTTTGATCGGCCGACCCCTTTATCTGGAGAGCAAGGCTTAAGAAATTGGATCGAGATGTTCGCCACCAGCATGTTCGAAGGTGTGACAAGCGACACCAAAGAGTTAATCATCACGAGAGTAGAAGAGAACTTAAGAGAAGTTTTATTCCGTAACGGTGAGTGGATCGCGGATTATAAGCGGATTCGGGTGCTGGGGATAAAAGAGTAATCAGGGGGGACCATATGGGTCCTTCTTTTTGTTTAAGACTGGTTAAATGATTTCAGTACCTCTATAAATAAAAAACAAATATTAAAATAAACCCAAAAATTGGAACCTCTTTGCGGAAGCTCCGTATATAGAGATAACTATTTTAAAAGGGGAGGTAAAAATAATGAAAAGACTAATTACCATCATGATTACGTTTTTAGTTTTAACAGGATTGAGTTATGGCATAACGTATTATACCCATACAAAATTCATTGATTATTCATTCTTTATTGGATTAGCAGTCACCGTTTTTATTTGGTTCTTTACTTCAAAAGGCGGGCACACTTCAAGATATTTAGATATGACAGTTCAAGGCACCACTGGGGTCAAAGTTGACCAACAAAAGTACGAGTTTTCACCAAATGTTGTTTTCCTTACCTCCCTGGCTTATACCATTGTTACCCTTGGAGTAATGTTATATTATTACAGAAGTTATTTCTAAAAGTGGAAGTAGGTCGTTATCTGTTAAACAAATCAAGTGTCATCTTGTATATATAGAAAAGATGACACTTTAAAATATATTGTTCTTTATAATTTTCATTATTAATCTCCAAATAAAAGACTTTATTTCCGTTCCTTTGCCATTGGAAGTTGGTCCAAAAATTCATGTTCAATCATTAAGTTGATACAATCCTCACCATATAGTAATTCCTCTGCCATTAAACGTGTATAGTGAGCTCCAATATCTTTTCTTAGGACACTTGAAAGTGAAACTCCATAATGTCCTGCCGTTGCTCCTGTTAGCAATGTCATTTTAAACAACATTAGTCTATCGGAAAAAGGAGGAACGGTTGTGTCAGTAACCTCGCTTTCCCACGAAGGTAGTTGAGGTAATTCATTAGCAAGAAGAATTGATTGGAATATTTCAATATGCTTTTGCCTTAACTCTGCTCCACGGTGAAAGTGATTTTTAAATTCGTTTGATCGAGTGACTTGAGCAAAACCTCTCATAAACTCTTTTGTTACTTCATTAATTCGAATGTTGGCTACTAATTGAGTGATTTCATAAGATGTTAGTGGACGACGTTCAGTGAACCAACCAGCCAAAAAGTTCTGCTTACTAACTTTTTCAACAAGTTCTGGAGTAGGAATATGTATTTCCGGATGGTGTAACCCTTTTTTTATCATAAGGTCAGCCAACCTATTAAATAGTTGTGATGAATTTTTTAGGCAATCTTCATAAAACTGACGAATATCAGTCCGTGTTGAAGTGCTTTATGAAAGTGAATAAACACCTAGTGACTCTTGACACAACACACCTTTAAGAATGAGGATAAACTTGTCTGTGAAGAGAGCAGGAGCATTAACATCCACATCTTCAGCATCAAACTTTTGAGGGAGTGGATGATTTGCCTCTTCTAGGAAAGTTCTAGACTTTTGGACTTCTGTTATTGCCATCTCTTCCGCATACTCAAGGATAGGACGTAAATCTTCATCCTGACAATTCGCTATAAAATAGCTTGTAACCCATTGTGTCATTGTGTTAATTAAATATGAATTCCATAAATTTGTCATTTCTGCTGGAGTTAATTTTGGTATATCCATTTTACATTCCCCTTATTTTTCCTAATTAAATCTTAGAATTTCCTGTAAGGTAAGGATTATTCTTCCTCAAAAATAAACTTTTAAAAAAAACATGAACCCGAAATTGTTCAACTAACGGTTTCAAGAGTTGAAGATCGGGGAGTGCTGCGGCGATCCCTTTGCTTTTTCGACAGAATTCAAGCAGGATAGTTGAAGAAGGGGTTAACGGAAGATTTATAGGAAAACCAAAGCAACCCGTTAGGAATTTCCAATCTCTTTAATTTTCCAATACTTTCACATAACAGAAACGCCCCATTAGACAACAAAAGGGACAGGTTAACTGTCCCGTTTTTGTTTACTTATTATGACTTTTTTGGGCTTTTAATGCGACTTTTTCAAAGCCATTTCCTCTTTCCTCTGCAAATTCCAAATCTGCTTTTGGCAGAGCCGTATTATGTTTTCTAAATTGGTTATTCTTATTTTTAGCCATTTTTTCACCACCCATTTAGTTATTCCTTTAAGGCTGCAACTATTTCAGCACCCCACGATTTTAGTTTGCTTTCTTTTTTTGAGGCTATGCTAGCTGAATTTCTTTCGTCTCGTTCGAAAAAAAGAAGCCCTCTAAAATTATGAAGGCTTCTTTGACGTATAAAATGGATTAATGGACCCGGATAATCTCGTAAATATATTCATCGTGGTGAACCCTGGTATGTTTTGATTCTAATCGTTCGAATTCGTGGATTTCATCCATTGGCTCGCCAAGCAACCAGTTTCTGAGTTCAAACAAAAAATCAGTAAGCATCATGATTCCTCCCTGGAATGGGTTATTGGATTCCTTATAAACCTATTATACATGTGAATCACTTCACATAAAAGCGGTTACATAATAGGCGAAATAGCAAAATTATACTGAAAAATAAGAGAAGTTTGTCTCAGTTTGATCAATTTATACTGTCTTGTTCCAGAATTGCGCAAGTAATGTTTAATTAATCCTTATCCCTACAGGGTCTACCTGTAGGTTTCCAACTACCATGATCACATTTGTACTCTTCATCAAACATACAAACTACGACCCCATTTGGAATGGGGTCTCCATCTAATTCACAAAATCCTCCTAGTTTGACGCTCTGTTCATTTGTACCTTCCGGTTGATTGTTCATGTTTTATCACCTCCCTATAACTATTATTTTCTCAATTTGTTTGTGTATTAAGGAAGAAATTGGAGCAGAACCGTCACACATTCTCCTCACTGATTACATAAGTCAGTGAGTATTTTTCACAAGAGGATTAAGGTAATACCGTTTTTTTTGAATGCCCCGACAGATACAGCTTATTGATTAATTGTTGTTTTCTTATTTAACTAACGACGCAGGTAAGTGGAAGAAGGAATCGTGATTTTAATGTAGAATATTTCTCTGAGGAGTGATTCTATGGATATAAGATTTTCGTTTGTTTTAGACACAGATGTACCAACTGGACCAGAATATTATGGATCTTATATGAATGGTTATATAACAGGTAATTTAAATATTTAAGATAATTGGAGAATTTATTCAATTTGGCAAGAGTTTGAAACAGACAAATACATTTCCACAACTGTATTAGTAGAAGCTGTAACACATTATCTTCACGAATTGAATAAGGAACTTCACTCAATTGATTACTTTGTTACTCTGGATAAGTACCTTTAGTAAGTAATATCAAAGGAGTGAGGAAGGTAAAATGAATCAATCCTATTTTTATTTAAAACTAGAAACACATCAATTACATATGTCTTATAAAAATGAAAAACGTCGCGTGCGTGTTTTATTGCCGAAAAATTATGATAAAGATGAGGCTAAAAATTATCCAGTTGTCTATATGCATGATGGACAAAATGTTTTCTACAGTAGTGAAGCTTATAGCGGGTATTCATGGAAAGTTATTCCGGCAATTAAACAAAACCCCGATTTTCCGAAGATGATTGTTGTTGGGATAGATAACGCTGAACAAGATCGAATTAATGAATATACGCCTTGGAAAATTACTGAAAGCCCACTTCCTGAAGATATTGAACTAGGCGGAAGAGGCGCGGAGTTTGCTGAGTTTGTCATGACAGTAGTGAAGCCGTTTATGGATAAGCATTACCGAACTAAATCGGATAAATATCATACAGCGATGATTGGCAGTTCACTTGGAGGAAATATTTCGGCTTTTATGGGTATTGAATATAAAGATCAAATTGGTGGTTTAGGCATTTTTTCTTTAGCCAATTGGATTACAAGTAAAGCCTTTGACAGTTATATTGCTAGAAAAGAGTTGGATCCTGAACAACGCGTGTACATTCAAGTTGGGACTCAGGAAGGCGATGATGCCGATCGACAATTGATGTATGGTAATATGAAGCAGGCATATATCGATTGCTCGCTTAAGTATTATAAGCAACTGATAAAAGGCTCTGTTCCAATTGATAGCATTCGTTTAAATATTTTTGCGGATGAAGATCATAATGAAAAATCTTGGGCAAAACACTTGCCAGAATGTTTACGTTTCTTAAGTGAGAAGTGGTCTTGAATGAACTGAATAATTATATTTGACTGAATTTGATCATGGGAGGAATCTATCTCTTTTTTGGATATTTTTGGAAGTTTAGATTGATTATAAATTGAAATAATTGTACCTTAGTCGTAAAAATAATGAATTTTTTGATTCTGAGAAAGGAGCTTTTTTTATGAATTATATTTTGATATCACCATATTATCCAGGTAATTTTCAGTCATTTGCTCATCGTTTGAAAGACGCAGGTGTCAATGTTTTAGGAATTGGCGAAGAGCCATATGACCAATTAGGTTCCGAATTACAAAACTCTTTAACAGAATATTATCGTGTGAATAATTTAGAAGATGTAGATGAAGTGAAACGTGCTGTTGCATATTTATTTTATAAACATGGTCCAATTGACCGCATTGAATCCAATAACGAATACTGGTTAGAACTTGATGCGCAGTTGCGTGAGCAATTTAACGTGTACGGCAATAAAACGAATGACTTGAAAAAAGTTAAGTATAAATCTGAAATGAAGAAGCTGTTTAAAAAAGCAGATGTGCCTGTTGTAGAAGGAAGAATCGTTAAAACTAAAAAGGAGTTATCTAAAGCCATTGATGAATTAGGACTGCCAGTTATCGCTAAACCGGATAATGGAGTTGGATCAGCTGCAACCTTTAAATTAAGTTCAGAAGAGGCTGTACGTCATTTTGAAGAAGAATGGGGAGAAGCACAGGTGTACTTCTTAGAACCATATGTCGAAGGAGGCGTGCTTTGTACATTTGATGGTTTAGTGGATCAGGAAGGGAACATTGTTTTCCAAACAAGCTTTACATATAATGTGCCAACTCTGGAACTCGTTAATGGTCAGTTGGATTTAGCTTATGTGATTCAAAAAGAAATTGATCCAAAGCTCGAAACTTATGGAAAGGCGATTGTGAAAGCTTTTGGCATGAAAGAACGCTTTTTCCATATTGAGTTTTTTAAATTAGAAAATGGGGATTATGTTGCACTTGAATACAATAACCGCTTGGCTGGCGGCTACACGATTGATATGTACAATTTCGCGTACTCCATTGATTTATTTGCTCAGTATGCTTCTCTTGTGACAGGAGGAGAATTTAAGAAGTCCGATGCAAAAAACAAGTTTTGTGTCGGTGTAACACAGCGTGATGCGTATGAGTATAAACATGATACGAATGCTATTTATGAACGATTTGGCGACCGTGTGAAGTTTGAACAGCGCATGCCAGATGCGTTTGCGGAACTCCAAGGAAATCAATTTTATGCGATTAATGCAGATTCGCATGAAGAAGTGGATGACATTATCCGTTTTGTACATGAACGAAAAAATTTGGGAAAAGAGATTTCTCTATGCATATAGAACAGTTAAACCATTGGAGTGGCGAATTAGGACGTGAAATGCTGTTAAACAGATATGGACACAGTGGCATGCCAATCGTAGTTTTTCCTTCATCTGGAGGGACGCATTCTGAATACTATGATTTTGGAATGATTGATGTGTGTCATGACTTTATTGAATCCGGAAAAGTTCAATTTTTTACATTGGCTAGTATAGATAGCGAAAGTTGGCTGCACGACTCAAAACCGGCGCATGACCGTGCATTAGCTCATGAGGCATATGACCGTTATGTGATTTCAGAAGCTATTCCATTTATTAAACATAAAACAGGTTGGTTTGATCCAATGATGACAACGGGGTGTAGTATGGGGGCATATCATGCGTTGAACTTTTTCTTGAGACATCCGGATGTCTTCCAAACAACCGTTGCACTAAGCGGTGTTTACGATGTGCGTTTCTTTTTTGGGGATTACGGAAATGATCCGCTTGTATACGAAAATTCACCGAGTGATTACATATGGAATCAAAATGACGGCTGGTTTATTGATCGATATCGTTCAGCAGATATCATTATTTGTACCGGGCTGGGTGATTGGGAACAGGATGGGCTGCCTTCATACTATACATTAAAAGAAGCCTTTGAAGAAAAACAAATTCCAGCATGGTTTGATGAGTGGGGCGAAGATGTTTCGCATGATTGGATTTGGTGGCGACGCCATATGCCGTATTATTTAGGAAAATTACTTTAATAAAATGTCAAAAAAACATCAGTACGGATGAGTCGCTGGTGTTTTTTGACAGGGGATTTTTTGATTTTTATGTAATAAATAATTGATGTCGTATTAAAAGTAGCAATAAAGTGGTAATAAACACTTAAATATGGTGATAAAAAGGCAATAAAATAACAATATACTGTCGTCGTTAAAAGAAACCCATATAATATATTATGGACAATATTCTCACAAAACATATAAAACCATTTAATAAAAAAATAGACAACTTCGGTGTCTATTCAGGAGACAAAAACCCCACTATTCATAAGTTCTTCGCTTTATTAATTTGAGTTAGAGTATACATCGTCCACGAAAATAAATATTTAAAACGAGGGGCTGTCCTATTCTTGGACAGCTCTTGATATTTTTCGGTTGGAAGATTGTGAAGGAATGTACTTACACTAACGGGTGCAAGAGTTTAACAATCCGACAGATCAATTTGTATAAAGCAGTAAAAAAGTCATTCTATTGAGAATGAATTTTTTTGCGGCTTAAATCAATTAGATGTAATAATCTACAAATCTTAAATTAAATGACTAGTCAATCCGTAGGACAAAACTTGAAATAATCACAATAAATTTGGAGAAAGTAAATAAGAGGTGATTCGTTTGAGTTCATTGAGTAAGAATTTAGATTTACATGCTCAGGGAAATTGGCTGCCGATCAGTGTGGGTTTGCTATTGTTTTTATATGCTCTTTTTATGCCCAAAAAAGAGATCGGTTGGAGAGAGTTGTATGTTACATTTGGAGTCATTGGTTATTTTGCTTGGATTTCTGATTCCTTAATAGGAAAAATGTTTGACCTTGTTGATTATGGCCACCCGAATATCACGGGAATCGGTGAGTTTATTAGTTACAGCTTAATTCCTTCCTCTCTTTCCGTTATTTTTTTAAACTATTTTAAGAAAACAAATAAATGGATACTAGTCATTATATTTACGATAATTTCTATATTAATTGAATGGGGAATGAGAAAAGTAGGATATATGAAGCCACACGGCTGGAGCTTTTTCATTTCAATACCGTTGTATTTTGTAGTATATAGTTTTTTCCTTCCTTTACACAGGAAATTAATAAAATGCAAATGTTAATCTAAGAGTATCTTTAAGTG
Organism: Bacillus sp. ISL-75; assembly: GCF_018613095.1. Lineage (NCBI taxonomy): Bacteria > Bacillati > Bacillota > Bacilli > Caryophanales > Bacillaceae > Bacillus > Bacillus sp. ISL-75. Next base: position 43,795 of record NZ_JAGGQX010000026.1, on the reverse strand, counting down.
AAAAAAACCGCTCAGAGTGATAATTCTGAGCGGTTTTATTATTAATTTGTTATGCAATATTTAGCTCCTCAAAATTGTCCTACAAGATGGTGCCTGACACCATTACCAGCACAGACACCATCATTACACGAAAAACCACATTACCCCAGGTAAACCAAATCCTTCAGCTCATCTGTCGATAACTCGGTGATCCAGTTCTCACTCTGGATAATCTGGTCATTCAAGAATTGCTTCTTCTCTAGCATCGCGTCGATTTTCTCCTCGAGGGTACCCGTGCAGATCATCTTGTGCACATGAACGAAGCGCGATTGGCCGATCCGGTAGGCACGGTCGGTGGCCTGGTTCTCAACAGCCGGATTCCACCAGCGGTCGTAGTGGATAACGTGATTGGCCGCCGTCAGATTCAGCCCGGTTCCGCCTGCTTTCAATGACAGTAAGAACACAGGAAACTCCTGATTCTGGAATCGCTCAATCATCTCGTCACGCTTCACTTTCGGCACACTTCCGTTCAAGAACGGCACCTCAATGCCAAACTTCTTCTTCAATGTACTCCGAATCATTTCACCCATTTCGATATATTGGGTGAAGATCAGACAGCTTTCGCCCTGCTCCAAAACGGCATCAATTAATTCAACAAGTTTCTCAAGCTTATTCGAACGCTCCAGCAGCTCGCGCCCAGCCGATTTTTCCTTCAAATAGAGGGCAGGGTGGTTGCACAACTGCTTCAATCTACTTAACATTTGTAAAATTAACCCCTTGCGCTCGAAGCCTGACAGTTTTTCAATTTCCGCAAACGTGTCATGGATGAGCTGTTCGTACAACGACGCCTGCTCAGCGGTGAGCGGGCAATATTCCTTTTGCTCCAGCTTGTCAGGGAGGTTAAGGGCAACCTCTTCATCTTTTTTCGTGCGACGCAGCAAGAATGGCCGGATCAACGCTTGCAGCTGCTGAACCTTGTCTTTCTTCTCATCTTTTTCAATCGGAATCACGAACTTTTTCTGGAATTGCCCCAAGCTGCCAAGATAGCCATGATTGGTAAAATCAAAGATCGACCACAGCTCCGATAAGCGGTTTTCCATCGGTGTTCCTGTCAGCGCAATGTGATGACGTCCGCGCAGCCTGCGAACCGCCTTCGATTGCTTAGTCTGGGCATTCTTAATGTTTTGCGCCTCATCAATCGCTATCGAGCTCCAAATCAGCGACTCAAACTCCGCCAAATCGATGTGGCTCAGGCCATACGAAGTCAAAACAATATCGGCATCTTTTGCCTTCTCCGCAAAAGCCTCCTCTTTCAGACGGTTCGACCCGTAATGCAAATACACCTTCATCTCTGGTGCAAAGCGCTCCAGCTCCTTCTGCCAGTTTCCAAGCACAGAAGTCGGGCAAATAATCAACGCAGCCTTCGTTGGAACTTTAACTGCAGCCGCATCCTCATCCTTCTTACGGCGTTTTTTCGCCTCAGTTTGGGTGTCAGGCACCACAGCCAATTCATCCCCGACCACATCTTTCACCTTCAATAGGTAAGAGATCAGCTGGACAGTTTTTCCGAGACCCATGTCATCGGCTAGGCAGGCGCCAAACCCGTACTGGCGCAAGAACCAGAGCCAGCTCATGCCCAGCTGCTGATAAGGACGAAGCTCACCCTGCAAACCAGAAGGCACATCCTCGAGAGGAATTTCGTGGACTTCCGCCAGCTGTTTGATCATTTGCTTCCATTGGCGGTTCAACTCAATTTGAATTTTCGCAAACGCCTTTGGATTATCCAACTCATCTTCAGCAGTATCCGACTCCATCAATTCCTGTTCCAGCAAATCACGGACATGCAGCCCTTCTTTTTCAGCACGTTTCATCATATCCTGTATTTGTCGAATAAACTGCGGGTCAAGCTTCACCCAACGGCCGCGAATGAAGACAAGCCGTCTTTTTTCCTCGACAAGTTTCCCAAACTCATCTTCGGACAAGTCGACACCATTCATCGAAAAGCGCCAGTTAAAATCAAGCATAGCCTGAAGCCCAACGAAGGACGGCCGGTGACTCGAGCCACCTTTCAGCGATGCTTTCACTTTCAGATTGGCATTTTTCATCGCCTGCCACCAGGATGGGAGAAGGATTTCGACATCTAACGCCACCAGCGTCTCACTCGCCTCCGTCAAAAACATCCATGCTTCTTCCTCGCTCAGATGCGTTTTGAAGTAGCCCTCTTCGCCCAACCAAGGTATCAATCGCACCCAGCGCTCCCGCTCCCGGTCAACTTTTTCTAAAAATGGACGCCACTTCGCTGGGATCTTGGTGGTCCCATCTACATCATAAACCTCATCGACATTTTTCTTTCCTCGTAAAAATAAATCCAGACTCCACGCACCTTCGCCATCAACCGGCTCATCTAAGCGCAGCCCGATCGTAAAAGGTGTGTCGCTTTCCTTAATTCCGACCCATTCCAGCCAGCTTTCCTCATCAAAATAACGAGCGAGTTCACCGCCGGAAATATTTTGCTTCCGGAGCAAATCAAGCTTCGGCCCGAATAACTCCTTCATTGCTGAATTCCGCGTTAAATAGCCATCGAGGGCATCGTTGTACAAATCTGAGATATAGTTTTTGGTCGTCCCAAGCTCATGGCCTACCAGTTCGTCGACGGCGGGCTCAGACTCCTCAATCCTTTGTTCCCAAAACGACGGGTCAAACTCATCCTTCACGCGTTCAGGAAGCTTCCAACGGAAATCCCCTTGCTCCCAGACCGAAAAGTCCGGCAGCCAATCCTTTTCGACGATGCCTTCATACAGGGAATGGGCGGCCGCCAGGCAAATCTCAGATTGCTCATTCCAATCCCATTCGATATAGCGATTAAACGACTCCTTGGCAAAAAGCGAAACCAGATGCCAGCCGCTCACCACCACACCCTCGACGTCGTTCACCGTCTCGGTCTCAAGGAGCGTACCAAAGAAGCTTTCCTCATGACTGCTGAAAACGAGATTCTTCCATCTAAACGGGCTCATCACATGACCCCGTTCATCCTCCGCAGTAAGAAGAAAGCGACCTTCCCCTAATTTAGTTGTCAGCAATTTCATAAACCTTGTTTTAAGCATCGATCCAAAACTCCTTTATTGGGGGAGAGAACAAAGTTAGATGGAAATCTCCAAAAAATGCATAATTTTACAAACATCAAAGCTATTTACTAGTTGTTAATTTCCAAAAAGTGTCTAATTGCACAAAACCCCTTAAAAATGGCACAAAAGCCCCCTGAATTGGCACAAAACCTTATTAAAATGGCACAAAACCCATCCAAAATAGCACAAAACAAATTTCCCCTTAAAATAAACAAGCCACAATACCAGTCAACCTAGCTAATTCTAACTAAATGTCCGCTCCATATGGACAAAATAACTAAAGTGTCCACGAGCGGTGCCTGACACCATAAATGACACCAAAAATGACACCAAAATTAACTCCAAAAAATCTCATAAATGAAATATTAATTACTCCATAAAAATCGATATCCTCTATTATACCCAAAAAAGTGTGGTTAGAGGAGGGCGAGGCTTGAAGTTCTTCCTTAAGTAGTATATTTGTACGTGGTTTGTTGTTAAAAAAGGTAACTTAAAAGTAGTCCCCGGCAAGGGATCCATCCCCTAATAAGTGCTGGTTCTCCATAATCGGAAAGACAATGACCTGAGAAAGGAAAACCCGCAGTAGTAACATAAAACGAATAACTTTGCATATAATTGATGGCGAAAACCAGTTCCACCTGGAACTAACAATGGAAGCAGCAGCTGTGGTTTTGCATCTTTTAAGGACAAAAAACAAGGAGACCGTATATGGGAAAGAAGAATCTCATGATAACGCTATTAATCTTTTTACTTCTGTTATTAACCTCATGCAGCCAAGGGAATAATTCGAAAACGAATGGTGATCCACAACCGGAGCCAGCAACTGAAAATCCAAACGATAAACCCGCTGAAAAACCCGATAACAAACCCGACGACGCCGAAAAACCTGACACCAACCCCGGCGTAAAACCCGCCGAACAACCCGACAACAATAACAACAATAGCAGCCCTAACAATCCAGGTCCATCCAGTAATCCCTACGAAATAACAAAAACAACCTACACAGAAAACAATATCAAAATAAACTATCCCCAACTCACGAAATCAAGCGATCAGCAAAAGGAGAAAACCATTAACGGACTAATACAAAAAGAAGCCATCAAAGTACTAAACTACTACCTGCCCGAGGTTCAAGAACTAACCCTCGAAATCAATTATGAAATCAAATCCAAAAGTCCCAGCCTGCTGAGCATTCAATACACAGGAGTGGGGTACATGAACGGTGCAGCCCATCCCAATAATCATTACTATACAACCAATATCGACATCGAAACGGGAACTATTCTACAATTAAAAGACATGATCAATATCGATGAAAACTTCGTCAGAAATCTCAAGCAAAACGCCAAATCCATGAAGCCTGAACACCAAGGCATCCTGAACAGCATACACCCAAGCGACCTACTAAACATGCTCACAAACGCCGATTCACTCGACAATATCGGTACCAAAAATCAGTCCGACACCTTTAGCTATTTCACCAGCGACTCCCTCGGAATTAGCATTCCCGTCAGCCATGCAGAAGGGGACCATGCAGAATTCGAGATTACCTATCAGGCCATAGCCCAAAACATACATTCGTTATTGTTACTTAGCCTGCTTCAACAGTAACCATCCCTGTTCAAATTTACATCCGAACGAACCAGCACCACCGCCCCTGGTAAAAATAACAAAAATAAAAGGTGCCACGAGAATTGGCACCTTTTGCTCTATCAAGAAAAACCCATCAACCCTCAATCAACTTACTCCGCTTACACTCCTCATGAAACGCCCGCAGCCGCTTCGTCCGCTCCATCAACGTATCCAAGAAATACTCCCAGTCATCGACCCGTTTCAGCTTCTTATACAGCGTCCGTAGCTTCTTCAAATGCCGTACCGCCATCCGGTAACTCGCCCGGTTCTTCTGATCAATCTCACGCTGCGCCGTCTGATGCAGCATCGCCAGCAGCACCTCAGGCCGCTCCTTCTCCACAAGCTTCAAACGGTCCTTCGGCAACTCATAATAATCCAAGCCCACAAACGCCTGCAGCTCACCCCAGCGATCATACTGCCCGCGCTCAAACAACACATACTCATAATCCCCAAAACTATACGGCAGCATCGAAAGCATCGCCCGCTCATACAAATCCACCCGGTCACTCTCCGCACAATAAGGCGCCACTGCCCGCAGCGCATTCCGCACAAACGTCGAACAACTATGATACCCGCCGAGCCACTCCAAATAGCCCTTCACCTTTTGCAAAAACAACTCAATCACCGGGCCAACACGCTTCCACGCCTTCAGACCCGACAAATACTCAATCCAATACACCAAATAAGGTGCAATCTCCTCATCGCCAAACGGACCCGTCAACTTCAACGCCGCCTCATCATCCCCAAGCAAGAAATTCAAATGGATCCCAGCCAGCAGCAGCGGGGCAGGGCTCTCCCAATCCTGCAGCTCCTTCATCCGCGCCTGAATCTTCACTAACTCTTCCTCACGCCATGCCTTCTTCTTGAAAAAATGAATCCACAACAACCGGTACAAGAAAATCCGCTCATACGCCAACCCCTGCGTACACGTCAACAGCTCAAACGTATCCTCCCGTAACTTATCGACAAACTCATCAAAATCAAACGGCAGCGACTGCACGCCAATCTTCATCGAAAGCTCCTCCGCATCATCCATCAAATTATGGAACAAATGCAAATAAGCCCGTTTCACCATATCCTCATCATGCCCGAGCTGCTCACTCAGCCGAGCCAGCTTCCGAAACGAAACCACAATCCCAACCAACTCATACAGCAAGCGCCACTCCTGCTCAACCGGCGCACTCGCATGAATCCGGCGCTCATAAATCCCAAACAACTCCGGAATCACATACGGACTCGTATACTTCTTCGTCGCCAGCAGCGTATCAAAACTCACCTCAAACGAATGAACCCAACGCCCATAATCCGGCTTCGACACCCCATTCGCCCTAATCAAATCCTTCGCCGTCTGCAGCCCCCAGTCCGAAACCGCCTTCGACTCACGCATCGGCTCCCGCCACTCAGCAACCCAATCCGCCACACTGCCAACCCGAGAATAAGCACTCAAAAACACCGCCATCTGATGCCGGCAAAACCCCTCAGTCGGACACGAGCACTCACTCCGCGACAAAAACTCAAAATTCAACTTCACATAACAAGGCGTCACATCCTGGACCGTCGCAGTAATCTGCTCATTCCATATCTGTAACTGCTTCACCAGCCCTTGCCGGTACAACATCAAACCCTTCTGAACCAGCTTCGCATCCTCCGTCACCGTCGGGTGCAGCAATTCCCGCACCTGATCCCCAAAAAGCTCAATCCGTTCACTTGCAGGCGTCGACTCCAAAGCCACAACCCCCTCCAAAAAATCCATATTCCTCTATTATACCCAAAAACACGCCCAAAGAGGAAGGCAACCCTCAATCCAAAACATATTTTTGAAAAATGAACCCAAAATCGCCCTCGCCGAATAGGAAACGTTTGCGAAAACCCCATCGCACCGCAATTCATCTCAAAGCAATTATCGTGGTGCCTGACACCAATACTCCTTCGAGCATAGTGGTGCCTGACACCAAACTTCAGGTAAATCGACGGCAAAACTCGTGGTGCCTGACACCAAATTTCATGACACCAAATTTCAGGCGGAAGCAGGGTTTTAATAAAAAAAGGTAACTTAATGGTTTTAGGTTTTGAAATTAGGGTGGTCCGCTGCAAAAAAGGAAAGACAATAACCTGATCCAGGCTGAACGCTTGGATTTTTAGTTTTTAGTGGTTTTCTAGGGGATTTGGAGCAGGAAAAAGACAAGTGGCCGATAAAATCGAAAAGTGGCAGATAAGATGCTCAAAGTGGCCGATAAATCCAGAAAGTGGCCGATAAATCACTCCAAATCTAAAATGACCCTAATCTAGGCAAGATTCTTCTTAAAAAAGGTAACTAAAAAGGGGTTTGGCGGAATAGTAGTCAAAGTTGGCGGAATCCCATCACAGTTTGGCGGAATAAATCCAAAAATCGGCGGAATCCCTCCACAAGTAGGCGGAATCCACAATTTGGAGGTTTGCCAGAATAAAATCCTAAAATGCCTGAAACCCCATTCTCAACCCCCAACACAGTAAAATGAACACACAAAAAAAGCCACTCCTCACAAATCAAGGGGTTGGCTCGATCTTTGTACCTTCATTTTTAGTCAAACTAGAAAAATATTCAAACAAACTGGTAAGATAGCTGTTAAGCTCAAAACCTTCCTCACTCGCAAACTCTGACAATAATAACCTATTCTCTTTCACCCTCATAACCCCCTCGAATATGGAACTATCATCATTATTGCCAAACTATCACTCTCTTATACCAGTAAACTTGAGTAGGAGTATGCCCATCGCAAAAAAATCTAACTAAATCATTAGTTAGATCAGCCCATCTATATAAACATACAAAGACCCCTTCAAGATTCGAAGCGGTCTTAATAATCTTCGTCCCAGTTAGTTACTGAGGAAAAGCAAGGGAAGCAATAATATCCAATAGGCAGGTAAGTAAGAAAAAAATTCCCGTCCATTTAAACCATTTTTTTGCCGTCCCATTCCGTCTAATATGCTCCGTTCACTGGGATTATTGAATAGAGAATTTTGTATCCAATGCACCTACAATAAGTTCGGTGTGATTAGGTATTAAATTTTTTTAAAGTCTGAAATCAACGGTAAAAATCTTTTTCCGTTGTTTACTTGTGTTAAGGCAACGGCACATGAAAATAAATGACAAAAAAAGCTGTAAATAAAAAAGAAACCAACCAAGCTGGAATCGGCTTAAGGTAATGAAATCTCAACATAATAACCCACAAGAAATTAAAGGCGATGGACCACCAGAAGTTCCAACCGTTATGATAGGTGATTTTTCCACCAATAAACATTATACCTTCGATACCAACAAGAATTACTCCCGATATTAGTAAATACATTATTTGATTCTTCCGATTTTTAGGTAAATAGGACAAAAATAGTATGACAATACATGGAAAATTGATGAAGGTTTGAATTAATACTGAAAAGGTATGGTTTAATAAAAAGTCAGGTTTCAACTTCCATAGAAAATATTTTCCGTTAACAAAGAAGCCATATAATAAATTATTTACAATCAGGTATAAAATAGTGGGGTAATATTTTCTCCAATTTTTTAGATCTCCAAATTTCCAGCAACAAAGTACCAGAGTTAGGCACAGAACAACACGCAATAGGAACACCTAATTTCAACAGTTTTTATTTTAAAATTTACCAAAAAGCTTAAAATTATTACTATTTTCTCTTCAACTGACAGGTGCAATAAAAATCCCATTCTTTCACTATCTTTGAATCTATACTGTAAAAATTTCTTATTTCAGAGTTTGAATCTTTGTACTCTAGGAATAACTACGATATTATGCCTCAAATTAAAAAGGATACAAAATAGACTATTCTATTTTGTATCCTTCGTATGAAACGCCCGCTGTTCTACAGGTATTATCTTATTTAATTAGGAACGGCTTCGCGTTTGCGCTTTTTCTCCATTTGGATTTCATGCGCACGTGCGTGGGCTTTGTGGCGGTCTTCTTCCACTTCTGCAGACATTTTGATACCCATAGGCACCGTGGTGGCTGCAATTTCCTTTATCCCTTTTTGGTCTTTCTCATAAACAAAATGACGCTCTTGTTGAAATATCTGCTCCCCGCTCAGTTACGAATGGAACGACACGGTAATCTGCACGCCATTGTTGCGGAGTGACCTGGCAGCGAACGTAACCGCGGTAATTATTAAAGAATTTGATGTGCGGGTTGTCCGCTAAAGATTTGGCTGTGTCTGCACGCCAATCCGATCCGTTTCCTCCTGTAGTAATCGATGTACCCACAAACTCTGCTCCAAAAATCGGAGCGTCTGGATTGTTGTAATCCGTTGTCAGGTTAGAAGCCCAGCTTGCATGGACATCTCCAGTGATAACGATCACGTTGTTGATGTTATGTCCAGCAACGAAATCCGTAACGCGCTGGCGTGCGGCCGGATAGCCATCCCATGAATCCATGCTGAATTTCGGGGCCGTGCTGCTTCCGGATTTGCGCTGCGCAAAGAAAATCTGCTGGGCAAGGACGTTCCAATGGGATTTCGAGTTTCCAAGATTGCCAAGCAGCCATTTTTCTTGTTCTGTTCCAAGAAGAGTGCGCTTTGGATCCAAGGATTCCGGCGTATGAGCTTTCGTTCCATCACCATTCGCCTGGTCATCACGGTACTGGCGTGTATCAAGAACATAGAAGTTTGCCAAATCACCATACGTGAAATCCCTGTATAATTGCATGCCTCCATCGTGAGGCAATGACGACCTGCGAAGCGGCATGTGCTCGTAATAAGCCTGGTAAGCAGCGGCCCGGCGCTTGATAAACTCTTCAACAGACTGGCCTTTCTCTGGAATGACATTTGCGTAGTTGTTTTCCACTTCATGGTCATCCCATGTAACAACCCATGGGAAGGCAGCGTGTGCAGCCTTTAGGTGTTCATCTGAACGATATTGGGCATGGCGAGTGCGGTAATCTTCAAGCGCGATAATTTCATCGCCTTTGTGGGCACGGACATTGCCCGTTGCCGAAAGATACTCGTTCGTACCGTATTCATATATGTAATCGCCAACGTGGAACACAAGATCGAGATCCTCTTTCGCCATATGCTTGTACGCAGTATAATAACCGTGTTCATACTGCTGGCAGGAAGCGAATGCGAACGTCATGCTTGCTACGCTGGCACCTGCTGCCGGAAGGGTTTTTGTTTTTCCAACAGGGCTTAGTTCATTTCCGGTCTTGAAACGGTAATAATAAACCGTATTCGCCTTCAGGCCGCTCACTTCTACATGGACAGAGTGGGCGAGGGCGGGAGAAGCATGTTCTGTTCCTCGTTTGATTACGCTGCGGAAGTTTTCATCTGTTGCAAGCTCCCAATTGACGGGAACGATATGAGAGGGCATTCCTCCGCCATTTAACGGATCCGGAGCTAACCTTGTCCATAAAACGACACTGTCAGATTGCGGATCGCCAGAAGCAACACCAAGAGTGAACGGGTATTCGCTGAAATTCGGAGCAGCATCTACTTTAAATCCTCCCATTGATTGAGTAATAGCCAACCCTAGGGACAGCCCCGCAATCTTGCCGGCTCCATGAAGAAAGCTGCGGCGGTCTACATTCTTTTTCAAATTTTGTTCGTTAAAACTCCTAATTAATTCGTCCAAAGATCTCTCATTTGTCATGCTTCATATTCCCCTCTCAGAATACATTCTTTACCACGGCTTTGATTATAAAGGGGATTTATTAATTGAATATGTAGATTGTAAATAGAAAAATAGTCTGGTAGTCGATAGACAGTTCATTTAGAATAGGACCTTCGATTTAAAAAGGGATAAAATCTATATTTTTTCCAATCAACGGCAATTTATATCCATTTTAAGTAGTCTTTTCATACCGTTTTTTTAAATAGTATCTTAATGAAAAACTTACAAACTAAATCCACTTTTATTCCCCCTATAAAATAAACGAAGTGCCAACTTCTCTTTAATAGAAATTGGCACTTCGTTTATTCGCTATACGTTATCGTGTCGCTTTTGGAGGTTGGCACACGTCACATTTACGTTGGTTATTATTTTTAAATTTCGTAAATGTTTTCTCAAAGTTGTTGCCACATGCACATGTAAATAGTAACTTTTGCGAAAAACCTTGATATTCCGTCGTTAGCAACTTGCTTTCCGAATGGTTCTCAACAAATTCTTTAATTTTACCAATCGTCCATCGTTTATTCATTCTCTTACACCTCAAATTTTATCGCTAGGCGGAGGCTTTTCTTGGCATCCGTTCACTTATAAGTAAAAGTAGTAATGATCCTAAGTTACTCATTATAACATGAGCTGGCACTCAATTAAACAGATGGAAGATATCTTAATAAACTAAACGGCCGTTAGTGGAATTAGAAAAGGAGTTGCAGCCGCAACCCCATCTTCAACTATAATTTCTTGCACCTGGCAGTTAAAAAAGACATTAAACTAATAATAAGAATAATATCCAGGATAACCATAACCATAATAAGGGGAACTGTAACCATATGGAGAGTAAAATGGGCGGTTAAACCATCCATCCATAAACCCGCCTATTAAAGGGGCGCCGAAATGTGGTATCCCATAGTGAAAATGGTGATAAAAAGCATGAGGTCGCAGAAATATCCGTCTTTTATCATTTTCATTAAACAAGAGCATACTCGATTGATTCATTTCCAACCCATTCCTTTTTTCAATGTAGTTGTTTAGCCATGTAACAATTTAAGTCTTCAAACTTCAACAAATAAATAACAGTTATGGCAGGAACTCCTCGGTCGGTTCCAATTCCTTCTTTTTTTCCTCCAGAATAATTTGCGTACCTGCGTTTGATTCTAATACAAGCCCTAAGGATTGTAACCAATCTCCCAAATTGGTGATTTCTTGAGCTTCCAACGTGAGCCTTTCCTCATCCGTTAATACTTGTTTCGTAGTACCAACACTTTCCAAAAATTGTCCCATGGTTTGAATCCATGCTCCCAGTAATATCTGTCTTTCATTGGCATCCGATCGGACTTCCTCATCAATCAACATAATCTTAGATAAATAATACGCCTCCATTATTTGACCAATAAATTGAATCCAGACAGCAACGGAAACTTGTTTTTCAAGTTGTGAAATCAGTTCCTCCTTGTCAGAATTACTATTTTCCTTGGATTCTTTTGTATTTTCTGTTTGAGCATTCACTGTATTTCACTCCTTCTTTATATACGTATGCAAATATATAGGGGAATGCCCTTGAAAAATTTGCCATTGTGATGTAGTCAGTCTCCAGTATTTTCGTAGATTTCTGAAAAACTAACGAAAATTGGGACAGAAAATGATGGAAAATGTCGAAATATACATAGGGGAGGTAAATGGTCATGGGCCGCATTTAGTGTTAACCATGATCGTCTGCCTTAATAAAAATACATAATCGTCCATTTTTCTTAAATGACAACAAATGAATGACCCTAAACAGGAAATAGGAGAACAAGTTATTATGACGAAAGAATTATTTGTAAATGGTGAATTAACACGAATCAGGAAAGAAACCCACGGAAAAAGCAAGCAACCCAAACCTGTCCCAGAGTTCACTTCAAGGATGGAAAAACGCGAATATGATCAACGCGTCCATTATTTTGATATTCGAAATGTATTAGATGTCAAAGGATTCCTACAAGATATTCGTGCCAATTGGAATACATATGTGTCACAGGTGAACCAATGGATACAAACCAGCCCAGTAAAAAAACTTGTCGTGACGGGTATTTTTACCGTAGTCCTTAGTTTTTTTGCAAGCACATCAAATGCAGCCTTTATTCAGGAATATACATATCAGGTAAAAAGCGGTGAAAAAATCGAAGAGATTGCTGCAGCACATGGAGTAACAGCACAAGAAATAGTAGAGGCCAATGGACGAACATCCATTAACGGTAAAAAAATTCTTTTACCAAAAGTACATAACAGAACAGTTACCGCCACCACGCTAAATGTTCGGTCACACCCGACCACAGAAAGCCGTGTCATCGGAAAATATATACAAGGGGATGTAGTGAAGGTCTCCTTCATAGAAAACGGCTGGGCTGGCATTCTGATCAAAGGAAGAGTTTGTTTTGTGAGTGCCAATTATCTTACCACAGAAGAAGAAACGACGAAACCAGCGGTCACTCAAGCCAAACCCATGTATGTAACGGCCACTTCCTTGAGAGTGAGGGAAGCTGCCACTACGAGCAGTGCTGTAATAGGTACGTTGCGATTAAACAATCGCGTTTCTGTCGAAGCATCTATAAATGGTTGGGCTCAGATTAATTTCAATGGCAAAGCAGCGTATGTGAGTGAAACCTATTTAACTACGAACCTGCCAGCAACAACCAAACCAAGTACATCAGTGTATGTGATTAAGCCCGGTGACAATTTTACAAAAATCAGTAAAGCCCTTACGATCTCGGTCTCATCGATTCAAGAACTAAATCCAACCGTGGACTCAGCCAAGTTGAAAATTGGCCAAGAAATCAAAATCCCTGCCACAACAGCAACGGCTGCGAATCAAATAAAAGTTGCAGCATATATAGGTGGGGTTGACCCTCAAGGAACGTTTCGTTTTATCACATCTAATGGGATCACCTATGCTGCCAAAGCATCAGGCAGCATGGTAAATGAATTATTTGAACATCAAGGGGAAAAAGTGACCCTAACACTTGAAGGAAAAAGGGGTCAACAAATGACTTTACTATCTATACAATAAATTGTACCAAAAAAATTAGCCTCAGGTTTGAGGCTTTTTTTCGTGGGATATAGTGCAATATGGAGGAACAAATACTTTCTGGAGGATGAAGCGTGTTACACATTCTTCATAATAATGGTTTCAAACGAATTCGCTACTGCTTGACAGCAGTTCGCGATTTCTTCTAGTCCTTCATAGATTTGTTTGTATTTAATAATTCGGACAGGGTCTTTCTCAGCGGTAAATAAATGTTTAATGGATGCACGCAGAATATGGTCGCAATTCGACTCAATTTCTTTAATTTTGATTGCATGTTCCCTTATATGAAGCAATTTCTTAGTGGAAAGCAGTTCAATCGCTGCATCAATTTCCGTGGCACAATTTTTGATCTCATCAACAAATTTAAGCGTAAAGTCGTCCATTTCAATTATAGAGTACATTTCAAATAGGGCAGCTGTATGGTATAAACCGTCCAGAATATCATCCATGCTGATGGAAAGAGCTAAAATATCTTCACGCTCAAATGGAGTGATAAAGGCATTATTTAGATCTCTAATCAGGTCATGAACCATGGCATCTCCGTTTAATTCAAATTCTTTCATCGTTTCGGAAAAAATTTTAAGATCACTAACATTTTTTAATTTGTAGTCAGCAAAGTAGTTCGCACTTTCTTTTAAATTTAAAGAAATACGAGTTAAATGATTAAAGAACTTGTCTTTCTTTTTTACTGCCATTCAATACCCTCCACATGGTCCAATTAGTGTATTTGCCTAAAATATGGTTAAAAACCCTTTATCAAAGCGCTTTTAAAAGCAATTACTATAATAAATGCAACCATTGGACAAAAGTAACGGCTTACGTCCTATATCTACTCGACAAAAAACTGCCGAATGGTTTTTTCTTAGGTTTTAAGATTTTAAAGAAATGAGCTATTCGTAACATAAGGCGGGTTTCGTAAGAGGGAATGTAGTTGTCTCGTAAAAGACCTAGTGAAAAAGCCCTTCCCATTCTTAATTTCTTAACATAAATTGTAAGGAATAATCCTAAAGGAGGTCTATAATATGTTTGGTTATGGTGGTTTTGGTGGTTGTGGCTACGGCGGTGTCGGCTTTGGCGGCGGTTTTGCTTTAATTGTTGTATTGTTTATCTTGTTAATCATCGTAGGAGCAGTCATCTGTTTCTAAGAAAAAACAATTATTCTTAACTAAAAAAAGCCCTTTAAGGGCTTTTTTGGTTGAAACGATAACTCATGAAGGTGTATGGTCCATGGATTGGTTATGGGGTTTTGGCTACACTCTAGCTTATGCAGCCTTTCATGTGAATAACCAATGAGTTAAGCCTGATTTTGGAGAACTTTTTTTCATTTAGCTCAGCACTTGCCTATTCAGTTTTAATATCTTGTACATATATTATTACTACACCCAATCCAAATATTTATAAAGATTTACCTCCAAAGAACGTTTGCTTATAAAGCAGACGTTTCTCGTTTTTTTAGGCAAATCGCTGATTTTGTGTTCCCTTTAAGCACTTTGGGGAAATTGTTCTTTCGCTGCTTTTTTTAAAAATAATCTTTTTAAAAATGGTATGGACCATCGATCCAAACCAATTTTTCCCGCATTTAGTCCAGCAACTAGAATAAACATCCCTAGTAAAGCCATTTGTGGATTTGTACTTGTTGTTCCAGAGAACATATACGCAAAGTTCATAGTAAGCCCCATTAGAATAGAAAATGAAGTGAAAATACCTAAAATTAATCCGAGACCTACTAAAAATTCACCCCAAGGAACGATTACATTAAAAAGATCGACATATGGTAATGCTACCTCTTTTAAAAAATTTCCCCACCAAGGTTGAACAGCAGGGTGTTCACCAGACATATTTTTTACTGCTCCATACAAAAAGCCGCTTGCATCAAATTTTCCACTTGAGATTTTTCCCCAACCAGCATTTAACCACTGCCAACCAAGATAGAGTCGAAGTAAAGTAAGCAGCAGTGAGACCAAACGGTTTTCCTTTAAAAATTTAATAAACATAATAAAGCCCCCTAAATAATTGATAATTATTATCAATGATAACGATTATCATTATCGTTTAAACTGATATTTTAGTCAACGAGTGTAAAGTACTAAGTTTTATGGGGTAAGATAGACCAATATCCCTATTTCCTTCTTCTACTTACGAAGCAAGTTAGTTAATGCTATAACCATTTAGAAAATGGTCAATTATGACTTGTGTTAAGCATCTGGAATAATTGTAAAAGCAATTGTTCGAACCGGAGACTCTGTTTTCTTGCTCGTAGTATTGTAGTATTTAGTCAATAAATCGTTTAATTCGTTTTGAAATTGTATAAAGTGTTCCTCATCAATCTTTAATTCAACTACAGAAAAAGCAGCAAGGTCCTCTTGGCAGTTTTGTTCTCCTAATTTCTTAAGATAATCTTGATATTGAGTCATAAGTAATAATTGATAATAGGAAAAGTAGGTTAATTTTTCCTCGTTAGAAGCTTTTTTCCATTCATCTACGTCAATTCTTGCCTCTTCTTCATTTAAGGCATAATATTTTTCGGAAACAGATTTCACCTTTTTTTCATTAATAACGTGGATGACACCGGAATCCACCATGGTTTGTATATGCCTATATAGACTTGATTGAGGTACATCTTTAATGATTTTTACCATTTCTAATGGTGTTAGTCCATTTTCTTTATTTCTCATTAATGCTTGGCAAATTTTCATTCTTACTGGATGCATGATAACTTCAATTTTGTTACTCACAATTTCACCTCATTCATTGTTTAATTTTAATCTCATTATAAATAATGAGAATAGCTATTGCAACACACCTGCAATTTAGTTATCATTATTAAGAATGAGAATGAAATTGGAGGGAATGATGGAAATGAAGCTGCAATATGGTCTGGGTGACCTAAAGGATATTGATTTTATGGCTTTTCTACCTATAATAATGCCAGTTATTGTAGTAAGTACGATATTAATTTTAATTGCATTAATTGATTTATACCGA
The DNA here is from genome assembly GCF_018613095.1 of Bacillus sp. ISL-75. Lineage (NCBI taxonomy): Bacteria > Bacillati > Bacillota > Bacilli > Caryophanales > Bacillaceae > Bacillus > Bacillus sp. ISL-75. The sequence goes on along the minus strand of NZ_JAGGQX010000026.1, from coordinate 27,363 downwards.
CATAGAAAGACAAGAAAAAATATGCTCCCATGGGTGCTAATTATTCTATTTGCCAATACACTTGGACCTATTCTGTACTTCACCATAGGGAGAAAGGATAGTGAGAGAATATGAAATTAGAAATCAAAAATGTTACGAAAAAATTTAAAGGAAAAATTGCTGTCAATAATTTTTCGATGGAACTGAATTCAGGAGAATGTGTCGGATTAATCGGTCCGAATGGGGCAGGGAAGTCCACATTAATAAAAGTGATTTCAGACATTATCAATTCAGACTCTGGTGAAGTTTTGTTGAATGGGAAAAAAATATCGAAAATGAAAAGGGAAATTGGTTACCTGCCACAGTACCCTAACTTTTTTCATTGGATGACAGCGAAAGAAACGCTTACGTTTATGGGTCAACTTTCTGGAATGCTAAAAGAAGAATTAACAAACGGGATCCCTGAAATTTTGGCAAAAGTCGGACTAGAAGGTGAAGGAAATTCAAAAGTCGGCACATTTTCTGGTGGAATGAAACAGAGACTTGGTATTGCACAAGCACTATTACATAAGCCTTCACTTATTGTCATGGATGAGCCAGTATCTGCATTAGATCCAATTGGGCGAAGAGAAGTGTTAAACCTGATCGAGGAAATAAAAAAAGATACTACTATTTTATTATCAACCCATATATTAGGCGATGCAGAAGAAATATGTGAACGATTTGTAATCATAAAAAATGGAACAAAAATAGAAGATACAACAATCACTGAACTGTTGAACCGAAATAACGAAAATAAATTAAATTTAGAAATCATATCGAATGATCAAAAATGGATTGGCATGATAAAAAAATTACCTTATGTGAAGGAAGTCGAGGTCATAGGGAATAAAGTCCAAATAAAGGTTGAAAACATCCAAAAAAACAAAAATATGCTCCTGATGAATGCACTCTCTCACGACGTGGACATCGTAAAATTTGAAATCAATAATGATAGTTTAGAAGAAATATTTTTAAAATTGGTGGTGTGAAAAATGAATAATTTTACTGTACTAACAAAAAAAGAATTTGTTCAAATGGTACGTGATTTTAAAGTTATTTGGCTACCGATTGTCTTTCTCTTTTTAGGAATAACTCAACCAATTGTAACTTATTACTTGCCATCCATTTTGGAATCGTTAGGAGGAGGGACTGGCATTACAATAGATTCGAGTGTGACAGCTCAAGAAGGAGGAAAAGTACTAGCCACCACGTTAGGGTCCCAATTTGATCAGCTTGGGATTATGATTATTGTTATCTCAATGATGGGGATAATTCAAACAGATAAATCAAATGGTATGTTGGCCTTTATCTTAACACGACCTGTTACTGTTATTTCATATATCGCTGGAAAAATTGTATCAAATTATTTGATACTAGCTTTTAGTGTAACGATTGGGTACCTTTCTTCGTTTCTTTACGTAAATTATCTTTTCGAAGATGTTCCATTTTTAGACATGATTGCTGCACTAATGTTTTATCTTGTATGGGTTCTTTATATCGTATCTTTTACTACGATGATTAGTACTATTTTTCACAGTCAAGGTATTATCGCACTAATTTCAATTGTTTACCTTTTGGGTTGCAGAATTATCGTCGGTTTGAATCCAGCAATTGATTATGTAAATCCAGCCAGCATGAGTAAACATGCAATGGAATCCCTAATCACAGGTTCGGTAAATTTAAACGAAATAGTCAATGTACTACTAACAATTGCTTGTATTTTGCTGACACTCTGGGTAACAAATTTTTGGATTGCCAATAAAAAATTTAATCATGAATAAAAACTTAGAGCTGATAAATAGCATCTTGAAACCTCTCCGTTTTATGATGTCATGTTGTTATTTACCTATGGGTGAATGTCTAATCCTAGGACAATCGTGGAACATAGTATAAATTTGTGGTCCTTATAATCAGGATAAGAAAAAATAAATAACCTTGGTGAGGGGAATGTTTCAAAATGGAAGAAAAAAAACAATACCGCGATGATTTGTTGGAATGGTGTAATACCATTTATTCTAATTGGGAAAGTATGAAACCAAAGGTTACCAAGCACTATGATAGGGAGAGTTTAGAGGAATGGGAAGGATCATGCCGTCAATTAAAAGAGAAATTACAGTCAGATTTAAACGTGGACTTCGATGATTATCTGACCGCTAGAAGCCTATATGATCAGTGGGAACAGCTATTCAAAGAAACGAATGCTTATCAAGAAGAGATTAAAGTCGGTTCTGATACACGTTTGGAATGGGAAGAGGAACAACCATTCCATGAAGGATTAATGGAAAGGGCTGCTTATCAAGTGGAGATTAAAGTTGATACAGAAAAAGGTGTGGATTTAGACGAAGAACGACAATACCGTGAAGAATTGTTGGAATGGTGTAATACCATTTATTCTAATTGGGAAAGTATGGAACCAAGGTTTTCAAAACTTTTTGATATAAAAAGTTTAGAGGAATGGGAGGCATCATGCCGCAATTTAAAAGAGAAATTACAGGAAGATTTAAAAGCGGATTTCGATGATTATCAGACAGCTAAAAGCCTATATGAACAGTGGGAACAGCTATTCAAAGAATCGTATGCTTATAAAGAGGAAATTGGAGTTTAATCTGATTTACAAGGTATTATTTAAAACAAAATTATCAGATGTTCAAGCGAAAATAAGAAGAAAGGGATAACATCGGAGCGGCTGAAATGCTGCTCTTTTTTTGTAATAAAAATTCTAATGTTATTTTCTATTCAGTTCCTATTTCCAATAATATAAGAAATATCCATAAACATGTATGAAAATGATTATTATTATCAATACTATAAATATTAGAGGGATAACCATTAAAAGGCTATCCCAACGAAAATTATACTTCTGGAACAAATGTTTTGCAATCCGTTTCTTCACTATTGGATGCCTGTTTGCCTTTATGACTGACTACATAAATAGCATCTGCATTGCATTTGTTTCCGTTGCCCCAGTAGGTACAGTTATTTACTTCACAAAGAACATCTTGTGCCATTCGTATCACACCTCCTTTTCCTTATCTTTGACGAATGAACTTTGGATGATACCCTATGATGAAAATAACATCAAAATTTCTAATTAGATAACGCTTTTATTATATTTTTATAAAGAAAAATTTTTTAAGAGTGACTGAAAAGTCGCTCTTTTTTATTATTGACATTGATAATCATTTTCAATTATTATTTAAATAAGATATTGATAATGATTATCAATTATTGTCTGGAATTGATAACTGAATAAAGTACAAAGTGAAAAGTCCTTATATAAAGGGGAATTTAAAAATCTTTTATTCAATTCCTTTCTTTAAAACATTTAGTAAAAAAAATCAAATAATAGTTGGAAATTGAACTGAATTGTGACTTAATTAGTCACTCTTTTTTCTTATGAAAAATTGTTTGTATCAAGATATGGTTGTCTTTTTGGCAGCCTTTTTTTCTTGTTCAAAAACGGTTCAGGTTAGTGGAATAAGGTTACTCCATTAAAAAATTAACTTTTCAAGGAGGCTGTTAATAAAGGAATTTTTCTATTTCAATATAGAAAAAATCCAAACACAAAGTCCGATAATATTTGCTATTAAAAAAGAAATAATTAAAACGTTTTTAAATCGATCCATTTTTTCTCCTTATTCTTACAATTAATATTTATACTACTCTATTTTAAACTATCAAATTTTTCATTATAGCATATATTTTGTAATTTTCACTCAATTTTGATTGACAATGATTATCATTTAAGTATAAAATCATAACGAAAATGATAATCATTATCATTTTCGTTATGGAATATTCTTAATAGATTCGTAGGAGGTGATAATAATGAGTACATTAATTAATAAAGTGGTCTTGCAATTATTGGTAACTGTAATGCGTATTCTTTTTGGTGTAGGATGGCTATTAGCAGGTGTAACGAAGATTAGTGAAAAACACTGGTTTAGTGAACCTGGTGTTTTTATCGAACATTATTTATTAACAGCAGTAGAAAAACCGAATGTTCCAGAATTTTATAAGTATTTCATTGAACATGTAGCATTAGATCATGTTATTTTCTTCAATTATACAATTCCTATTGTGCAAATTATTTTGGGAATATGTTTGATCGTTGGATTGATGATTATTCCTTCTGTTTTTATTTGTCTTTTTATGCATGTGAATTTTATTCTTTCAGGAAATATGAATTTAATAAGTCTGACCCTTTATACAAGCGCATTTGCAATTTTATTTTTTATACAACGTAGTTATGTTTTCAGTTTAGACCGATATTTTGGAATAGATCAAAAGCTTTCTTTTAAGAACAAAAAGTTAGAAGAGCCTGTTATACCAAATAGGATTCTTAAGAATATTTCTTAATTAATAAGAATTTTTTCTATAGATTAGTTGAAAAAATAGTCGTTTATTAGCTATTAATCAATTTATTTTTTATTTAATTATGATGATAGATAAAATTATTATGTTGAAAGGATATTATTATGCAAAACAAGCCATGGAAAGTGATGTCATCTATTGCACTTGCATCCACTTTAGTACTAACTGCTGGATGTACGAGCGATAAGAAAGTTGCTAAAGAAGAAAAAAACTCAGAACAAGAGCAACATGTAAGTAAGGAAGTGACAAACGCTTCTGTAACAGTACCTGTGACAAATTATACGTTTGATACAGCAGGTAACATGTTCGCATATGCAGAATTTGAACTTTCAGGAGAACCCTTAGTAGAGGGACTAGGACTTGATTTGGATGTTCTTGATCCAAAAAAATTAGATTCGCCCACAAAGTTTGATTATACAGCAGGAATTGAATCGTATGAATATTCAGAGGAAGCAATGTATGAAGTTGTAGAAAAATCAGGATTAGGGCTACATTTAATAAATGGTCCAGTTGTCAAGGAATTAGCTAAAAAGCAGGGGAAAGAATCACATGAATTATTAGCAGAGCGTTTCTATAAATTAGCTGATGCAGTTGGCTATCCTCGTGAAGAGATTCATAGGAATATGTTTCCTACCTTTATTGAATATGCAAAAGGTGATCCTCATTATATTCAAGAAGTAGATACTTCTAACTATGCTTCAGGAGAAGAAAATACATACGTTCCTCAATATCAAGTTAACTTTAAGTCGCTTCGATGGGATCGTAATAAAATGGATAAAGTCTTAAATCCGGCAGCATATGGTGGAGCATTCTTAAAACAAGCTCTTTGGGCCGGAGATTTTATGGGTGGGTTTCATACTGTAGACGGTGATGAAGAATTGGAAGGTGAAACACCCACAGATGATCATGATGAAAGTGTTGCCATTGGTGTTAGCTCAGCAGATGGTATGCAGGGGGCCATTCTAGTAGAGGAAATTTGGAACAAATTAAATTACGTTCGTAATCACTTATTTTTCAAGGCAAATGATAAGAGATTAATTCCTGCAAGTGTTGGAAGTCAGTATGATCCATCAAAAGGCTATGTTTATTTACCTCATACAATCCAAGTAAAAGAGGACGGAAATTCAGACGTTCCTAATGCCGCGTCACTAGAAGTAACAGATGCGCGCAGTATTTTAACAGATCAATGGTTAATGCTTTACCCTTCATCTGAATTCTTCGGCACGACAGATCAGCGTCCGGAAAATAAAAATGTCGCACCATCATTCCGAGCACTTTTTGATAGTGATCCTTATCCTGCTGCTCCAAAAGTAAATCTTGATAACAAAGCAGAAAACGATGTGATTGTAAATGATCCATACTCTGTTAACCGTGACGTACTGCTTCATGTGTTTAAAAATATTGACGCCATGCACTTTAATGAAAAAGAAGGTGCATTTGTAGCTGAACATAATGGTAAAGAGCAAGGAAATTATGTAGATACGTTTAATGCAGGCTATACAATTGAATCACTTCGTATTTTCCAGCGTGCAATTGATGGTCTTCCAGTTGGATATGCAAATGCGGAAGACGCTGAAGGATTAAATACAGCTGAAGGTAAACGTGCAATTGAACTAATTACAAAACAAGCAGATTTTATCATTGATAAACTGATGACAGATTCAGGCTTAGTTGCAAAAGGCTATACATTCGGTAAAGGTGCAGATGAGGAAACAACATTAAATGCACAACTTGGGGCCGTTCGCGGCTTAACAGCAGCATATCTTGCAACAAAGGATGAAAAATATCGTAATGCTGCTCGTACCGTTTATCAAGCAATGGATGAAATGCTTTGGGATAATGAGGCAAAAGCCTATGAAACTGTGAAAGGCGAAATGAAATATGATGCCTTTACTGCAGGTGGAGTATCTGCTGTCTTACGTGTCGCGATTAATAACTTAAGCAATATGGAAGGTGATGAAAAACAGCCAGCAGCATTAGAAGTGGAAACCATTATTTCACGATATGTTGATTTTTATGAAACTGTCATAGATGGTCCAGATCTTAAACAAGGAATGCAGGCAAGTGAATTCTGGGATACAGGTGATTTTTACATTGATGGTGATGAGTCAGGAAACACAGATGGAGATCAAGTTCCACAAACTCAAGCTGGTCATGGTAAATACGGCGTTGCACCTGTTCTTGTACCTGTTGAAGTAAAAAAATAAAGATAAAGAGGGTAGGTAATCGTGAAGAAAATTGCCCTTTTCTGGTTAACGCTCCTATTGATGGGGGCGTTAGTTGGTTGTAAGGAAAGAATAAAAGCAGTAAACGAGAAAGAGCCGGGAGTTGTTCGGGACTATGCTGTTAACAGCAACAATATTGTTATGAATAAGGCGGGTAATACCATTTATATAGCCAATATTGATGTAAATACAGTTACCATTGTTGACAGTCAAACAAAAAAGGTGACAGCTGAAATACCAGTCGGAAAATCCCCGGTACAACTAACCCTTTCACCAGATGAAAATAGTTTGTATGTTTCCTGTAGGTATGACAATAAAATTGACATCATATCAATTGAAAAAGAAAAAGTGGTTGATTCTCTTGATGTCGGAATTGAACCATATGGTGTTGTAACAAATCAGGACGGCAAAAAGCTGTATGTTGCAAACTATCGATCTAGTACATTATCAGTAATCGATCTAACTAATAAAAAGGTTGAGTCAGAGATTAAAGTCGGCGATCGACCTAGAACATTAGCGATTACGGCAGATGGGCATAAGTTATATGTTCCGCATTATTTAGATGCGAAAATTAGTGTGATTAATACCGAAACTGAAAAAATAAGTAAAGTAATTTCCCTTGCCGATTCACCAGATAATAACGATCGCAAAAAAAGCCAAGGGATTCCAAATACATTAGAACAATTTGTGATTGATCCCGATGGAAAAAAAGCTTGGATTCCACACTTGTTAACAAATGTTGATACTCCTATTCATTTTCAGGAAACGATTTTTCCAGCCATCTCTGTCATTGATTTAACGACTGATGAAGAGTTGATTGAAGAACGGAAAGAATTGTTCGAAGAAATAAATGTTACAGATAAAAAGAATGACACAATCATTACCTCAAATCCTTATGATGTCGTCTTTCATCCAAACGGTAACAAAGCATATGTTGTCATGTCTGGAAGCGAAGATCTCGTGGTGTTCGATTTAAATCGTGGTGGTAATGCAACACAGATTTTAAGAAGAATAGAAGGAAATAACCCAAGAGGTGCCGTGATTTCACCAGATGGCGAATCCGTTTATGTTCACAACGCTATGAGTCATGATCTTGCCGAGATTTCTATAGGAGGAGACAGTCCATACGCTCGTGCAAAAATGAAAGGTGAAAATCTTGAGTTGATATCAAAAGATCCTCTGTCCCCGCTAGTAAGAGAAGGGAAAACGATCTTTTATAGTGCCAATAGCGAGGAGTTTGCGACAGGAATTACAGGGAATAATTGGATGAGCTGTATTTCTTGTCATGCTGATGGTGAAATAAATGGACTTACTTTAAAGACTCCAAAAGGACCAAGAGATGTTCCAAGCAATGTTTTAACGACTAAAACCGGATTATTTATGTGGGATGGCAGTCGTGATGATTTTACGGATTATCTATTGACTGTGCAGGGTGAAATGGGTGGCATGACAGAATTTGATCCGGGAAAACCACTCCCTGAAGATGTCGAGCATATGTATGATGCGATGTTTGCTTATCTCGATGATCCAGATTCATTCCCAGTCCCAAAAAGTCCATACCGTAATAAGGATGGAAGCCTAACCTCTACAGCAGAGGATGGAAGAAAATTGTTTGAAGGGAAAGCAGGATGTATTGCATGTCATGCAGGGGCTCAATTTACAGATAGCGTAAAGGCTATAGATAAAAACGGTCATTTGACAACTAGCAATACTAATTATTTGCATGATATCGGTACTACTAATCCGTTAGATAAACCATCTAAAGGTAATGCTAGACAAGGTTTTACAACCCCAAGAGATACTCTTCACTTTGATGTTCCAACATTAAGAGGGGTATGGGCAACTGCACCTTATTTTCATGATGGCAGTGCTAATACGATTGAAGAGGTTATTAAGCGAATTCGATATGAAGGAAAGCCTGCATTTACAGACGGTGAAATTTTAAAAATAGCCGAATATGTACGTTCTATAGAATAGAGGGTAATCAAAAAATAGACAAGTAAATTTACAGAAAGCACCGTGTAAACGGTGCTTCATTACCCTTTTGAAAGGGTAGGAATTATATCTGCCCTGGGTAAAATGCCTCGTTGATTTCCCAAGACTCAACGATCTTGCGGGCTACAGCAGGTTCATATCCCATACCCATAAGGTACGTAATAGCCGCAACTTCTCGTAAGGCATGAGGAAAAGAAGTGTGCTGGGCTTCATGTAATCCATATTGAACAAGAGGTTCAACGTTACTTAATACTGTGTGTTTATAATGGTGTGGGCTATAATGATGTTGTTGATTAAAGTGATAAGGATTGTATTGGTAAGGGTTATACAAAATACAGTCATCTCCTTAGATAAATAATTTGTAAAGTCATCATTAGTCTATGTGTGTTTTAACATGGGTGAAACGGATAGTGAAAAATTAATAGAGAAATGAGTTGGAGTGGTACCCCTATTAAGCTTACGGATGCCCCAGTTAAGAAGCCAAAAAAAAGCCGATTCCTTAACCATCAGGAAATCGGCTTTTAAATGGGGTGAAACTTCCCTAGGCGCTAGGGCTAGTTGTACCACTATATTTATGTGAATGAGGATGGACTCCGTTAACTGTCGTCTCTCCGTGAAAATTATGATAATGTCCAACTCCACCAGGTAAGGGAATCGCAGGACCCGTTGTGCCTCGGATTTCATGTTTATGGCCATCATCCAACGAAGTCACGGTAAAGTAATTATGAGTATGTTGTACACCAGTAGCGGCAGGTTCTGTTGCCCCTGTATATCTATGGTCATGCCCTCCCATAAAAGAGGTCACTCCTGAAAAATGATGTCTATGAATAGGTGTGCCGTTCCAAGACGTCAGATATAATTGGTGAGAATGCTCAGTATCCATATCTGAATCACTTGAATGAATGATAAACCCAGTAACCGGAATTTCCATATCTTTTCCCCCTTTTCTAAATCGCTCTTACAATTTATGAACAACCTAAATCAATCATGTCCCTTTTCGAAATAAACATAATGAAAGAAAGAACCCAGAGTAGGCTTCCTTTCCATTTAAATGGACTTGACTAGGTGGGGTTTATTAAAAAGGTAACTTAATGGTTTTAGGTCTTGAATTTAGGTTGGTCCAATGGAATAAGTAGGAGTAAAAGTTACCAGAGCCAGTCTATCGACTGGCTTTTTGTGTAGTTTGAGGTGATATGAGGGAGTGGACAGTAAATAGGGGAAAGTGGACAGTAAGTAGATAGAAGTGGACAGTAAAAATCAAAAGCGGACAGTAAAGTGAAGAAAGCGGAAAGTAAACCAAGGAAAGAAGGCAGTGAAATTTCTTAAGAGTTTTCATTGCCATTTTCTTTGAAATAATTTATGAATAATCGCACTTGTAAAAGAGCCTAATACAGCACTTCCTGCAATATCAGATGGATAATGATGTCCTATCCAGATTCGTGACAATCCCGTTAAAAAAGAAAACCCCAACATAATAGATCCAAGGATGCGTTGATTAAAGAGGACTATTGTTGAAACGGCGAAAGTTAGTAGTGTATGTTTACTTGGAAAGGATGAATCGAATTTAGAAGGGGTAAGTATACCTACTCTCCCTTCTAAAAATGGACGAGGCTTAAAATAAAATAACTTAATTATAAAATGCAAGAATAACGAAATCATGATAGACACGGCTGCTTCAATAGTTACATTCTTTTTTTTAAAAAGCAAAATCACTAAAATAATGAAGAAAACAAATTTCATCTTTTTGGAAATAAGTATCATTAATTTATCTATTAATAAATGACGTCCGGAAAGCAAATTTATTAAACGAAATAGTTTAACATCCAAGCTTATTCACCTCTGTTTCTGAAAAATTTTGGATAAAACGATAAATAACTTGATTCAATTCACTTGCTGCTTTTGTTGGGACCTGATGTTTAATGCCTTCAACAAAGGTTATTTCATTTTGAGGTAGTTTCGTATGTAGTTGTTGTGCATAACGATAAAATGTTTTATCTTTTCCGCCATAAATGAGGGAAATTGGCATTGTAATGTTCTCTAGTTGATCGGAAATGTTATAGTTCAAACTGTAATCATAGTATTGCAAGATGTTTCTAGCATCACCTTTTTTAGCTTCTAGTAACATCTTGTCAAACAACTCTTTTGTATTTGAATTGCTATTGGATATTGACCGAGCTAATGCAGGCAATGCCCCAATCCTTGCAAGGTTTTTAGCAAGGCGTATTCTGTTTTTTAGACGCCAGTCACTTACCTCAGACATTCCACTAATAATGATTCCACCTAAAGCACGCCCTTTTGATGTTGATAACAAAAATTCCAATAGGATAGATGCCCCTGTTGAATATCCGCATAAAAAGGCTTGTTTAATATCCAGATGGTCCATTAGTTTTTTTATATCCTCAACGATTAGTGGATAGGTAACAGGTTTTCTTGAAAAGGGACTCCTTCCATGGCCTCGTATATCAAAGGTGATAACCTGAAAAATACGAGATAGTTCTTCTAACTGGTATATGAAATTTATAGAAGTTAGAACAGGTGGATGAATAAATATGATTGGAATCCCTTTACCTTTAATAGTGTAGTAAAGGGTACTCTCATCAACATCGAGGATTGGCATTATATCACCTCAAATTAATAATCCCTTGATTTGCTTTCATTTATTATTGGGTTCATTTTGTTGAATCATACAAAAAAAGCTTGGTCTTCCCAGCTTTTTTACAACTCAAATTCCCATTTAACTGCCCACCGGTACAGAGGGCACGAACACCACAGGTATCTAGTACTATGCCAGCAGGATTTTCCTAACAGTTACGGCTACAGTTGGGGATTATAATCCTCAAACAAACAGACTTATGTTGCTTAATATTATCAGTGATTTGTTGAAGTACTTTAGTAATCTAAACTGGAAAATAAGGCTGATAAATTAGAAGAGATTTTACATAAATTTGTGGATATAATTTATGTTGTCTGACTATAAGGAGGAAAAAACGTGTTTAATAACGAAAGACCAAGAAGAATACTTTTAGATCTGGCAGTTACTTTAGATGGATTTATTGAAGGTCCAAAAGGGGAAGTAGACTGGTGCATTATGGACCCCGATATGGACTTCAATAATTTCTTAAATCATATTGATACTATTTTATATGGAAGAAAAAGTTATGATTTATGGGGTCAGTATACCCCTGATATTGAAGTTTCTGATACAGAAAAAGAAATTTGGGAATTGGTACATAGTAAAGAGAAATATGTGTTTTCCAAAACACAAAAAGAGTCTGAAAATAACGTAAAATTTATAAATGAAAATATTGTGGAAGAAGTAATTAAATTAAAGAATAAGCCTGGAAAAGATATTTGGCTTTATGGTGGGGCAAGTCTTATTACAACCTTTTTAAATCTAGGACTTGTTGATGAATTTAGATTATCTGTTCACCCTATTATTTTGGGAGAAGGAAAACCCTTGTTTATTGACATAAAGCAGCGGGTGAATTTAAAACTGGTTGAAACAAAAAGGTTTCCTTCAGGTGTTGTTCAATTATGTTATCATCTTAATGAGAATCCAAAGTGAAAATTAATAACTAATTCATCTTTCGGGTGTGATTTTTTCTGATGTACTTTAGCTAAAAACATATGTAACAGAATAAATGGTGTTCTAAAAAACAAAACCATCCTAGAAAGGATGGTTTTGGAAAATGGACAAGAATTTTTTATATAACATCATATTCCGACCGCCAGAAAATGTATCTGGGATATCTTACCATTTTTGATAAAGACGCTTACACTTTATTGCTGATTGTACTGAGGTTCTTCCCCTTGAATTTTTTGAAGACGAGGTTCAAGGCTTTCAAGCACGGATTTTGTTTGTTGAGCGGCTTTTTGATAAAGCTGTTTTGCAATCTGGTTATCGGTTGCTAAAGCAAAAGTTTCAAAGCTTGCTTGTGCACCTTTTAAACTTGCTAAAGCGGTTTGAACATCTTTTCCAACTGTCATTTTTTAAACCCTTTTTTCATTGATGTAGTATGCGAATATTTTTGTCTACTCGACTTACTTAAAATGCTCATAAATTTGAAATTTACTCTGCTTGAATAGAAAAAAGCGTCAGAAGGTAACTTAATGGTTTTAGATCCTGAATTTAGGCTGGTCCAATGGAATAAGTAGGAATAAAAATTACCTGATCCAGTCTAGCGACTGGATTTTTGAGTAGTTTGAGGTTGAAATTGTGGGAGTGGACAGTAAACAGGGGAAAGTGGACAGTAAGTAGATAGAAGTGGACAGTAAAATTGAAAAGTGGACAGTAAAATGAAGAAAGTCGACAGTAAACCATGGAATGAATCTACTGGATGGCGAAATAGATCTGATAAGCAGCGGAATTCCTGATCAGACCGGCCAAATCCATTATCGCCAAACTATCACTCTGATTTTTGTTGTTGCTATACTTGCTAGAATGGGAATCTAGTATCTTAACCTAAAATTTTCATCCCAGCATGATTAAAAAAGGTAACTAAAATCCTGCCACGGTCCGAGATCCAGTCCAAAAAATAAAAGGTTCTCCATAAGAGGCAAACACAATGACCTTAGCCAGGAAAACCCCCTGGCTTTTTAGCATTCTTGTTAGTAGTTGAACGAAGGGGGAAGGTTATAATAAATCGCACTCGGATTTAATGATCCATTTCAGTAGATACTATCTAGGAAGTTTTTCTAGTCAAATATAAAAAAAGAGTATATAATTATTTTATTATTTGTACCTATAAATATAATAGATAGTGATAAATTTAATAAGTTGGCATAAAAATGGAGGGGTAATAAATGAAGTTTCCACATGATTTTTTATTCGGCGCGGCTTCTGCTTCTTATCAAGTAGAAGGAGCGTGGAATGAAGATGGTAAAGGGGTAACCAATTGGGATGTCTTTTCAAAGATTCCGGGGAAAACGTATGAGGGTACCAACGGAGATGTAGCGATCGACCATTATCATCGCTACAAAGAAGACATTCAATTAATGGCCGAGATGGGACTGGAGTCGTACCGGTTTTCGATTTCATGGGCACGAATTTTGCCAACTGGAGACGGTGAAGTAAATGAGAAGGGTCTAGAATTTTATAATAATGTCATCAATGAATGTTTAAAATACGGAATTGTGCCATTTGTTACCCTCTATCATTGGGATTTGCCGCTGACGCTGGAAGAAGTCGGGGGATGGACGAAAAAGCGAACAGCGGAAGCCTTCGTCAAGTATGCAGAAATTTGTTTTCGGTCCTTCGGCGACCGCGTCAAACATTGGATTACCTTCAATGAAACGGTTATGTTTACCGGCTTAGGCTATTTAAAAGGGGCGCATCCGCCTGGGATCCAAAACGATGAGAATAAATACTTTCAAGCGACGCATTACGTGTTTTATGCCCATGCAAAAGCCGTCGAAGTCTATAAGGGGCTAAACCATTACGGCGAGATTGGGATTACTCATGTATTCTTACCCGCTTACAGCGTAGATGATCAACACGAGAATGCCCTAGCGGCCCGGCATGCCAATGAATATGAAACGTTTTGGTACTATGACCCCATTTTAAAAGGCGAATATCCGTCTTACGTGGTGCAGCAATTGGAGGAGAAAGGCTGGACGCCAAGCTGGACAGACGAAGAGCTGGATACCTTAAAAAGAAATGCCGGAAAAAATGATTTTATCGGACTGAATTATTACCAGCCGATTCGCGTCGAAAAAAATCACGAAGCCGTTTCAACCATGGAACATTCACGAGAAACCTCGACACTAACACCAGGGAACCCGTCGTTTGATGGCTTTTATCGGACCGTGAAAATGGAGGATAAAACCTATACGAAATGGGGCTGGGAAATCTCACCGCAAGGATTTTTAGACGGGCTCCATATGTTAAAAGAGCGTTATGGTGATATCAAAATGTATGTAACCGAAAACGGACTCGGTGATGAGGATCCGATTATTGAGGGTGAAATCGTCGATGTTCCGCGGATTAAATATATTGAGAAACATTTAAAAGTCGTTAAGCGTGCCATCCAAGAAGGTATAAATTTAAAAGGGTATTACGCCTGGTCGGTCATTGATCTGTTAAGCTGGTTAAACGGCTATAAAAAGCAATACGGATTCATATACGTCGATCACAAGGATCACTTAAACCGAAAGAAAAAGCTGTCGTTTCATTGGTATAAGCATATCATTGAGACAAGAGGCGAAGAGCTGTAAGTAAAAAAGAAAGCCTCTTGATATTAATCAGGAGGCTTGATGTATAATAAAGTCAGTAAATAATGGAACGAAACAATAGGGAGATTATATGGCGGTAAAATATAAAGAAATAGCGGATCAATTAGAACGGGACATTCGGGATGGGAAATTTGATCAAACGAAAAAGCTGCCGACCGAAGATGAACTGATAAATACGTTCGAAGTGAGCCGAAATACGATCCGTAAAGCAATTACTCAGCTCGTCAATCGCGGCTACATCTATCAGGTCCAAGGCAGCGGGATGTTCTTACGGGAAAAATCCGAAACCGATACGATCAATTTAGGCAGTCTTCGAGGCTTAACAAAAGATTTGACTTCAAAAACAATTGAGACGAAAATTCTCGATTTACACGTGCTAGAAGCCGATGAAGAGAAAGCAAAACAACTGCGTTGTGAAGTCGGAACCAAGCTTTATTACATTAAGCGGCTCCGTATCGTCGATCAAGAACCCTTCTCGATTGAAATAAGTTATTTTAAAAAAGACATTGTCCCCTACTTAAACGAAGACATCGCCTCGAGTTCTATTTATAGTTACCTGATAGAGGACTTAAAATTAACGATTGGTTTTGCGGACAAAGTCATCAATTGCGAAAAAATCGATGAAGCCAGTGCGGGACTGCTCCAGGTTCATCCGCTCGATCCGGCATTGATTATTGAAAATACCGTATGCTTAACGAACGGAACCATCTTTGAATTATCGAAATCCATCTTTCATTATCAAAAAGCAAAAATCTTAAATCGAATCAATTTTAAATAAAAAAGAGGGCGATAACCCCCTCCGGAATTGGTTAGTGTAGAATGTCATTTTTGGCATCAATAAAAAGTGTTCCATCCTTTTGGACTTCGGCATAAAAGACATCAGATATAGAATCTATACCTGATTGTTTCAATTGTTGCTCTAACCATTTCTTATTGAGATGTAATTTTTCTAAGTTCTTCTGATTAATTTCACCATCGGCTATGACAGATGTTGAAATAGGGGGAACATTATCATACTTCTGATTAAGATTCATATCACCTTTAGTCAAATTCTGCATCGATTCTTTTTTCATAACAGAAAGAGACCCATCTGTTTCAAAAATGGCATAATTAACATCAGCTACAGCAAATATATTTTTTTTACGTAATAAAGAATTTAAAGCGTCTAAGTCTAAACGGGCTTTATGAAGCTCCTGATCCATTATCTTCCCCTTTTTAATGAGAATTACGGGTTCACCTTGTACAGCTAATCGGAATTTTGAGGATTTTAAATCCAAAAATCCCGTGATAACTGTAAAAGCACTCCAGGCAATTAACGCTATTAGTCCATTTGTGATACTTATGGAAGGGTCTATGGCAAGCGAAGCACCTAATGTACCAATTGAAATCGCAGATGCAAAATTATAAAAGGTCATTTGGGATATTTCTTTTCTGCCCATAACCCTTGTTAAGGCTAATAATGTAATAAAGGCAATAGCAAGTCTAAGAATCAATTCAGTAATAGGCATATATAAACCCCTTTTTGACTGACGATGTTTTATTTTATGTAATTTTGTTCGATAGCCCCGTTTAGTCCTTCTGTCAAGATTACTACATAGCTTTCGATTGCGTATCTGACGATTTCTTTAAGGCTATTAGAGATAAAGTAATAATAATACCGCTAAAGATACTGGATAGGACTGCACTTCTTATCCCCATAAAAATAAGCCAAAACAATTTATTATCAATTGTATTTACGATACAAATCCTTCACCTCAAATGTATTTAAGTAAAGATATTATTTGTGAATTTGTTGAAACTATGCAGAAATCAAATACTCAAAAGTTAACTAATGTTTAAATAGGTAAGAAAAAAGGACAGGATTATTTCAGCCTGTCCTTCCTTTGAAACAAGCTCATATTGTTCCACTAAACTAGAATGTTGAAAGAACGATAATTAATAGAATGAACAATACAACGATTAAAACAAAGCTGTTGCCGCTATAACCACCGCCGTATCCGCCACCGTAACCGCAAAATCCCATATCTTTTCACCACCTATTTCGTTTGTGGATGTTAATTACATCCCCACCATTATTATATTTATTACAAGAGAACGTGATTGGACGTGCTCCGTTTTTTTGAAGAAATCCGCGATCGTACCGTCAATTTTCTTAACCGATAAAAACAAGAAGTAGCGTATGCATTATCACATACGCTACTTCCAGAGGTGACTCTATGTCTGTGCTTGGTGGCGGCGGAGAGATTCCTGTCTCTCCCTAATAAGCTATGCAAAAAGAATAAGAAGGACTGGACAAGCGTTGAGAAAGGTTAGAAAAATTTTTTGCCTCCTTTCTCAAGCAGGCTGCTCAGAATACGAGGTATTCTGTTGATTTATGTATGAAAAAAGGACAGGGTTATTCCATCCTGTCCTTCCTTCCTTCAAAAAAGTGACCTGTCACTTTATTGAATTAGTAGCCTCCCATGAAGGAAGCTCCGATAATGATAAGCAAGATGAAAAGTACAACGATTAACGCAGTTGAACTACTTCTATGTCCATCACTCATGTTTCTCACCCCATTTTGAAAATGATGATTTAAATCAAAAATGAAACACGTTCAGATTGTCCCTAAAACTAGAATGTTGAAAGAACGATAATTAATAGAATGAACAATACAACGATTAAAACAAAGCTGCTGCCGCTATAACCACCGCCGTAGCCGCCGCCGTAACCGGAACCTCCACAACCATAGCCCATATCTTCTTCACCACCTATTCGTTTTTGAGGGAGTAATTTCCATCCCTACAATTAATATATTTTTTCCACCGAAACATGATTGGACAAGTCCCCGCTTGTTATAAAAATCCGCAATCGTACCGTAAATTGGATCAACCGATAAAAAACAAAAAGAAGCGAATGCTGGTGTCATCCGCTCCTTTTCGGAGGTAATAATATGTCTGTTTTTTACGGCGGATGAGAGATTCCTGTCTCTCCCTAATAAACTATGCAAAAAGAATAAAGCGGACTGGACAAGCGCTGAGAAAGGGTTGAATTTTTTTAAAAATAATCAAAATGCCTGCTTTTTTATTTTTTTGTACAAGTATCCACACTTTGATACAAAATCAATCATAGCTTATCTAAGAGAGGATAAAAGCGAGGTGGAGAAGTATTTTGGACGGGGATCATCATCAAGAACAAAAGCCGACGAGAGAAATAGACCCTTTTTCAAGATTCATGTTTGGAAACCGTAAACGTAGAGAAACACGCAAAGAAAGTGAAAATCATGTAAAAGAAAATCCGGAACAAAACAAACGATCGTCTTTAGATGATTGGTTTTTTGGACGTAGAAAAAAGGAACCTGCAACACCTCATAAAAACAGGCAGCAACAGACTCAAAACACCCAGAGTAAAATAGAAAACTTTATGAACAATGTTGATATTGACTTACTTATGGAAACCTATGACACCTTCGTTACGACAACCAAACAATATAAACCATTACTTAAAGAGATCACACCCTTTTTTAGTAAAATTACTCAAAAATTTAAAAAGTAGCAAAGCTAAGACTAAAACAAAGAAAATACCTACATTTAATAGTGTAGGTATTTTCTATTGAACACCTTTTCAAAGCTCTAATCCTTTCTAAACAAATTGGACCAGTTTCCGTTTATTCGAAAAATCCGCAATCGCACCGAAATTTTTTTCATTTGATTCGATGAGGAGCACCGTATTCAGGTGGGTATTTTTCCATATATTGTCTAATTGCACAAAACCCCAAGATTTTGGCACAAAACCCATTAGAAATGGCACAAAACCTTGTTGAAGTTGCACGAAACCCTGTTGGAATGGCACAAAACCTTGTTGAAGTTGCACGAAAGCCCTTGAAATGGAATAACCCCCTTTTTTAGTAAGGCTCTTTTCGTAAACTTTGTTGCTTTTGGGGCTTAATAAGGGCCATAAACTAAGTTTCTAGGCAATTTTCGAAAATGTTCTTACGAAAAGATGCCACGAAGTTTATCGATCTAAATCTAAACGTCTTTAGTTATATCAAACTTTAACAATTGTCGATGCTTATAAAATTTCTCGAAGATAATACCCATTAAATAGAAAAATAACAAACCAAAACAAATGTGAATGAGTGTAAATTTAACTCCAAATGAAGCAAATTCATATACAATAACCGGTAATTTTGCAGTTGTCCAAACCCCTAAAAAAAATACAATATAGCGTATGCTTGCTCCTTTTTCTAATAAAAGTGCCGCAATTGGAAAAGCTACGTAGAGGGGACCAGCTGCAATAACTCCTAATAATAGGGAGAACAAAATGCCATAGATGCCTGATTTCCTCCCCATATATCTAATTAGTGTTTCTTTCTCCACCCATTTGTCAAGCAAACCTACGAAGATTAAGACAGGAGGGAGTAGAAACAGCATATCTAAAATGCTTTTTCCTGTTAATTGGAACGCGTTCCATCCCACCGATTGGTTAATAAAAGTAAGGATAATGAGCCCAAATAATAAAATGAAAAAGAAACGATATCTTTTTAATTCATTCATCCCATCACCACCCAAATAATATATGAAAATATTAGAGACATTAACAGTGCAGATGCATTGCGAGAATAGGCAAAACTTCGCCCAAATATCTTTTGTTCCATAGGTAAAGTTGTGATTCCTACTGACATTAATGTAGACATTAATACAGCTACTTGAGGGAGTCCTGCACCATTTTGGACTAATGTATGTCCAAGAGGAAATACAACAAAGCTTGGAACTAGTGCAATAGATCCAATTAATGCTGAGTAAACAATACCTGTCAATCCAGATTTATCTCCAATGATTGAAGAAATTAAGGATGGAGTTAATATAGATAGTGATAGTCCAACGAAAAGCATAATTGATAGCATGTCAGGTATAATATTACGAAAGCTTTTCCATGACTTTAATAGAGCATCTCTTGTTTTATTTCGATCTTTTATAAAAGAAATACTGAGAAGAATAAGAGCCATAGCGTAAAGGATAGCACCATTAATCATGATTAGACTCCTTCCATTCTTTGTATTTATTTAAGAAAAATGATAAGTTCTTCATTTTTTCTTCGATATCTATTTGAAAATCTTCTAATTTTCTTTTTCCAACTGTAGTAATTTTGTACATTTTTATCAGCTTATCTTGATCAGATGTGTCCAAATAAGACTCAACAGCACCTTCTTTCTCTAATGTTTTTAATGTGCGATAAAGAATGGCACTATCAATTGGATTGATGGGAAGCTCTTCTTCACATTTCTGCAGAAGTTTCCCTCCATAGCTATCTCCCTCTGTTAAAAACAGCAGAAGAAATGCACCTGTATGTCTCCCTGTATGTTTCATGAAATATATAACCCCCTAATTTGAATGTAAAATTTTTTCGGCAACACCTTACTGTTAATAACAGTATACTGTCATCGACAGTAATATGTCACTGACAGTAGGTCCTTTTTTAAAAAATTTTTGTTCAATTTTTCAGTTCAGCTTTCGTAGGGTTAGTTGGATGGTGGCTTAAGAATGGAATGACAGTTCCATCTCGTGTGATGGCAGAACAAGCGGGGATATTGTTTAAGAGGAATCTATAGTTATCTCCTATGAAATAAACTCCCTTATAATTTAGAATGACAGAAACAAATTGATAGTTTAAGAAATTTGTCTTTCACTGATTTAATAAGAAATTAGAATGTGAGAATTCAAAAACAAAAAGAACGATCTTCGGAAACAGTGGGAAGAAGCATTCATGAAGCACCTTAGCAAATCCCAAAAACGAAAGATATATTTTCATCAGCAACTTGAAAGCACCATTTCATTTCAACGATCTAGCTGGGCTTTTTATATTTAACGATATACATTTTCCTGGCGCTACCCCATCATAGAGAGCAAGAATGTGAAATATTGTACTCTTTTATGTCATATTTGACCCAAAGGGCGTCATAAAAGGCAAAATTAATAGCCCCTTCTCACCCTACTGTCAAGATTAACAACTTCACCTTTAGATTGGGTTTTTGACGATTGCTTCAGTCCTTTTAAAGATAAGTAATGATAATACCGCTAAAGATACTGGATAGGATTGCACTTCCTATCCCCATAAAAATAAGCAAAAACAACTTATTATCAATTGATTTACGATACAAATCTTTCACCTCAAATGTATGCAATTAGAGGTATTATTTGTAAATTTATTAGAAGTATGCAGATTCTATCTAGCAATAGTTACTTATTTCTAATTAACCTAATATGAATTGGTAGTATAAGACCGAAAGCAATAAGAAACACAATTATTGAAATTAACCAATTCCATCCTTTAAATTTCATATACCCAACATAGACCATCCCAAATTCTATTAAAAGTGATATTAAAGTGAAACCGATTGTCAATTTCCATTTATTATCCTTTGTAAGGAAATTTAAATAAAGTATTGCAAGTGAGGTTGGTATAAAGGTATAACTGAGAATATCTCCAAGTCCAGCTTTATTCGGATCCCCTATATCAAAAAGATCGAAACCCCTGGCAATTAAACCATCGCTAAACCAAGTAACAAACCCTACTACCCCAAATGTAATATAGATTTCCCTCCAAGAAATGTTCTTTTTGGGGATTATAAGGGCTGTTATAGCAAATAAAACACTTGCTGCAACAGGAAACCACAATCCCTTTGCTCCTAAGTCTAAATTTTCTATAAATTGCCGCATTTATCTTTACCCCTTTAATTTTGTATTTTATTTTTAGCTATTGGAAAGCGTTATATACTATGTGAAATAATCAAATATAAATATACAAAACAAGTAGATTGTGAACAATTATACTTAAGCTAACGGGGCAGGTTAGTTTAATAAAAACAACTGCTAAAATAGCCATAAAAGTGTCCCAAAAAGGGGTTGATAATATGGAGGATTTTCCGTTGCTTATTGATGTTTTACCTCACCTGGCAAACAGAATTAAAGATTATTTTATCGGTAAATGCAGAATTGACTTGACAAATCAAGTTGATAATCTTCGAATAAAAGGACTATGTGAATGTGGCGACCCCGATTGTGGTTCATTTTACCTTAATGAATATGTAGAAAACGAGGATAAACTTGAAGGGTTTGATTTTGAAGAGATAGGAACAATCGAAGTTTATGAAGGTAAAATTGGCTTTGTTGAAATTTTCCCTAGTAATTTCGGTTACGAAATACGTTCAACACTAAAGAAAAACAATATATCTTATTGAAGTAACGGGGCAGTGTGACCGTCTAGTTAAATGACACAGTTTTTGCTCATTTAAGTGACACACTTAAATGGAAATTAGATTAAAATAAATGTCCTTTAACACGGAGCCTCTACGAACATGATTCTCTTATAAAACGAAGTCAAACTGTTTTTGGCAAATAAAAAGGCATTATGTTTTATGAATATAAAAAGAGCCTAAATATACAAGTAGTGAATAAAAACTTGCATAATTTAGGCACTTCTTAGTTTATTCCTTGTTTCAGTAAAGCACCCGTTACTTTAAGTGAAAATCTTCCCAATTCAAAAGATACTCAAACTAATTAATAAGTTTGACGAATCTAATTTATTGAAAATTTGAAAACTTTTATATAGTTACTACGTATTAGTTGATAACAAATCATTTTGATTGTATAGTTTATAACATAACCATCACGTTATAGTTTGGAGGGGTAACATTGGGACTGAGAAATTGAAAATTGGAGAATTAGCCGAAAGAGCTAATGTTACCAAGAGAACGATTGACTATTATACAAATCTTGGTCTGTTGAAAGTAGAACGTTCTACTTCTAATTATCGTTACTATGATCAATCTTCAATAGAGCGTTTAAATTTTATTGAACAATGTAAAAAGGACCATATGTCATTAGATGAAATTAAAAAAATGATCTTAGAGAAAGATGCCGAAGAAATCGATGTTCTTGAACTGAGACTAAAAATTAAAGGATTAGAACAAGATGTATCCGAGGTTTTAGCTCAAAGTGATTTAAAAAATATCGAATATATTAAAAAAAATATTTCACATGAAAGTCTGTCATTAATACAAACTCTGCTTTTAATACTTAATTAACTTTTGGAATTTTAAGAAAATCAGCAAGACGAATAAAGTTATTTTCTAACTATACTAGGAGGTGTAGGTCTTACTCAAGTAAGACTATTCATTGACCACTATTAACTTAATTTTAATTGTACTATTAATTGCTTTAACCGCATTTTTCGTGGCAACAGAATTTGCCATGGTAAAAGTACGTATGTCAAGAATTGATCAACTAATCGCTGAAGGGAAAAAAGGTGCAGTCGCTGCGAAAAAGGTAGTAACCCATTTAGATGAATATTTATCAGCCTGCCAACTAGGGATTACCGTTACAGCACTTGGATTAGGTTGGTTGGGTGAACCAACAGTAGAAAAGTTGTTGCATCCATTATTTGTGAGTTTAAATTTGAATGAGTCTGTTACACATATTTTATCTTTTGGAATTGCTTTTGCCTTAGTAACATTTTTGCATGTTGTTGTAGGTGAACTGGCTCCTAAAACCGTTGCTATCCAAAAAGCTGAGACCATTACAATTCTTTTTGCAGGTCCAATTATTTTGTTTTACCGAATCATGTATCCATTCATTTGGTTCTTAAATGGTTCTGCTCGTATGTTGGTTGGAATCTTTGGGTTAAAACCTGCATCCGAACATGATGTAGCTCACTCTGAAGAAGAACTCCGTATCTTATTGTCTGAAAGTTATAAGAGTGGAGAAATTAATAAGAATGAGTTAAAATATATGAACAATATCTTTGAATTTGATGAAAGAACTGCTAAAGAAATTATGGTCCCTCGTACTGAGATGATTAGCATTTCAATTCATGATAATTTTAGTGATGTAATGAATAAAATGAAAAAGGAAAGCTATACTCGATATCCAGTAGTAAATGGTGACAAAGATAATGTTCTAGGCTTCATAAATGCTAAAGAATTTTTAACTGATCAAATAATGAATAAAAATAGTAATGAGGACTTGAAATTAGAGTCATTTATTAACCCAGTTATCCGTGTTATAGAAACAATACCCATTCATGACTTATTAGTAAAAATGCAAAAAGAACGAATACACATAGCGATATTAATGGATGAATATGGCGGTACATC
This sequence comes from Bacillus sp. ISL-75, assembly GCF_018613095.1. Taxonomy (NCBI): domain Bacteria; kingdom Bacillati; phylum Bacillota; class Bacilli; order Caryophanales; family Bacillaceae; genus Bacillus; species Bacillus sp. ISL-75. The sequence goes on along the minus strand of NZ_JAGGQX010000026.1, from coordinate 3,384 downwards.
TGGTATAGTCACTGTTGAAGATATACTCGAAGAAATTGTTGGTGAAATTAGAGACGAATTTGATGAAGATGAGGTGCCTGAAATTCGTAAAGTAAATGAAAATCATTTTATCCTAGACGCTAAATTACTCATTGAAGATGCAAACCATTTATTAGGAACTGATTTATTCAACGAAGACATGGATACAATTGGCGGTTGGTTTTTAACTCAAAATTTTGATATTAAAACGGGGACTGAAATAGAAGCTGAAGGCTATCTATTTAAAGTACACCAAAGTGATGGTCATCATATTCAATATTTAGAAGTGAAAAAAGTATAATGATGATTTAACTAGTTATTAGAGGACTTATCTAAAGTTAAAATTAGGAAAAAAGCCTTTAAAAGAGCTTGGAGAAAAAATTCTCCAAGCTCTTTATATTTAATATAACACTATTAAGCTATACTGCCCGTTTGTGCAGCAAGTATAACTTCACAAATATGTATAAATATTAGCTTATATACATTTTTTCTTGAGTATCGATTCATAAATTTACTGCCAAAACATACATTAATTAATTTCCAGAAACAGCCAAACAAGGGTCTGCCTGATTAACCATGGCAATCATGTATGCCTCTCCATGTGAAAATGTACGTTTCAAACTGGAAAAAAGTGTCCCAATTTATCAAGCAAAAACTGTGTCATCTCTTTCAAGCGGTCACAGGCAGTTTAGTTTAATAAGAACAACTGCTAAAATAGTCATAAAAGTGTCCCAAAAAGGGGTTGATAATATGGAGGATTTTCCGTTCCTTATTGATGTTTTACCTCACTTGGCAAACAGAATTAAATATTATTTTATCGGTAAATGCAGAATTGACTTGACAAATCAAGTTGATAATCTTCGAATAAAAGGACTATGTGAATGTGGCGACCCCGATTGTGGTTCATTTTACCTTAATGAATATTTAGAAAACGAGGATAAACTTGAAGGGTTTGATTTTGAAGAGATAGGAACAATCGAAGTTTATGAAGGTAAAATTGGCTTTGTTGAAATTTTCCCTAGTAATTTCGGTTACGAAATACGTTCAACACTAAAGGAAAACAATATATCTTATTGAAGTAACGGAGCAGGTTAGTTGAATAACGATAATAAAAAAATTCTATTTTAAAAGACGAAAATTTATTAAATTTGTCAATTTATTTACGAAAAAATGAAATAGGATTATGTAATCTTTAGATAAAGCTGTTCAGTCCATATCAAATCTTATATTTGTTTGAACCTTTGAAAAAATAAAATGTGTTACAGTTTGTGCAAATGGACTAACAGTATCAATGAATTCTTCTGCTTTAGCAAAAGTTTCAAAATGCATTTTAAGCATATAACAAGCATTTCCTGCAATACGATAACAAAACTCTACGTTTGGAAGTTTCTCTATATAACTTTTAAAAGAATTATAGTCGCCATTTTTAACCGTTGCTTCTATTATGCATTGAATTGGTAAACCTAATTTCTCATAATCAACTTCTAAGGTGTATTTTTTTATTACTCCAAATGACTCCATTTGTCTTACTCGTTCCGTTACAGAAGGGGAAGATAAATTCACTCTTCTTCCAAGTTCACTCATTGATAGACGACTATTATTATTTAATTCATCTATTATTTTCTTATCAATATTATCTATTTTCATTTTTAAAGTAAATCCTCCTAAATTCGTTAATCATTTAAATAATTCATTACTTATTTGTTTATAATTTAATGTGATTTAACAAGTTTATTTTTTATAATTAACTCATTATTTAATATAACAAGGAGGTACTTTTTATGGCAAGAATTGTTGTATCCAATTTTGGAGAAACGTCTTTTCAAAGGCTATTAGGACATAACAAACAAGTAATGGAAGCATGGTCTCACTTAGGAGATACGTTGGAAAAAGATGGACTGCTATCTTCTGGATTAAAGGAACAAGTAAGGCGAACTTTAGCACAAAGTAATGGCTGTGAGTATTGTAAAGCGAAAGGGAAACCTGAACCAGATAAGTTTAATGAAAAAATATCTATTGCAGTAGGATTTACAGAAGTATTTTTAAAACAAAAAGGGGATGTATCAGATTCAATCTTTAATATATTGAGAGAATGTTTCACAGAAGAGGAAATAAGTGAACTATGTGCATTTATTACCTTTACCACTGCTTCACAATATTTTGGTGCAATAATGAAATTAGAGGCTATATAATATAACGTTAGAAACTAAACTTTAATAAATTAAAAGGGAGTTATACTGGAACAACGAATAAAGCCCTTTCTTCTTTTTAACGGGTGCTTGAGTTTAACAAAGATTCGTAGCTGCGACTCTTTTTCTTGTTCCACTCCCATGAAAATAAAAACTGAAAAAAGACATAGAAAAATAGACCCAGCAAAATCAGTTTTAAAAAAAAGGCTGAGCCTCTTGCAAAATTATTATAAGGTTGATAAACGGTGGTGAATTGGACACCTTTCTACATAAAAATAAATTCAAGGTTCAGCTGGAGCAACGATCAGAAAAGGATTAATCACCATGAGTGCTACCCCTATAGGGCGCGACAGTCGGTGGTACACCGTGATCGTTGGAGTCAGACTAACGGATGGGCTCAAAGGCACCATAGTGAAAAGACCTTCTTCGCCAGCATTAAAACAGAATAGCCTCCTTGGAATATTTTCATTCTCTGTGGTGAAGCGCCGGTTTTGCGCTTCATGGGTGGCTAACAAGGCAGTTTAGTGAAAGAACAATCAATTTTTAGTACCAACTACTAATATCAAGTGTTAAAATTAAAGTAGGATGACTTTTATATTAAACAATGCTACGAATTTTAAGGAGAGATAAAATGAATCTTTTTGATTTATTGTTAGAATCAACCAATCAGTTAGTCGAGGAAGTTAAAGCATTGAATTATGAACAATTAAATGCCAAACCTGCTCTGGATAAGTGGAGTATCTCCCAAATTTGCCATCATTTATATTTGTCTGAAAATTTATTTTCCAAGTCTATAGAAAATGGGTTAAAGGATAAAGACTTTGAGAGTGTCGCCCATAAACCTATACATTTAGTTTCTGATAGAACCAAAAAATTTGAATCACCTGAAATTGCCAAACCAACTGAAGAGCCTTTTGATGTTGAAAATATGTTAAATTTATTAACGAAATCAAGGGAAAATTTATTAAATGTTCTTCGTGCAATCGATGATAAGTCTATCCTATCTAAAAAAGCAGCGAAACATCCTGCATTTGGTCAATTATCTTTAGAACAATGGATTGAATTACTGTACATACACGAGCAAAGACATATTGAACAAATAAAAGATATAAAGTTAGTTAAATCTTATGGATGAAAGGTGTTTGTGAAGAATTGCACTTAAACTACCATGAAAATT
>NZ_JAGGQX010000025.1:0-91503 GCF_018613095.1 Bacillus sp. ISL-75 | reverse complement strand
CCAGGATCAAACTCTCCAAGAAAGTTGATTAGCTCATTTTTTACGTTGGCTTAGTTTCTTAATTGAAACTAAAAATTTTGTTTGTTTTCACGATTTTGTTTGTTTAGTTTTCAAAGATCAATTTCTCATTCGCTCGTAAGCGACTTTATTAATATAACACAAAGCATTTGAAAGTGTCAATAACTTTTTTTAAACCGTCACTTACGAAAACATCATTTAGTTTGTTTCGCAGCGACGGTTATTAATATACCAAGTAACAACGAAAAGGTCAATAGGTTTTATTGTTTTTTTATGATAATTTTTTATTGAGTCGATAACCTCTATGAAAAACCCCCTGGCCCTTCGTTTCAATATTAACTACTTCTATCAAATGTTTATCAATTAAATATTCAAGAAGCACTCCCAAATCGACTGAGTATGGGAGCAACTCTTCTTCACTCATAATTTCATTAAACATCCAAATTTCCTTACGACTAAGAATATCTAACAAATGGACTGTCCCAATATTTGTTCTCGAATGGATCATGAACTCGCTAGCAAGGAACAGCAGCTCAAGTCTTTTCTCAAGCGTTTCTTCGCTATAGACAAGTTCTTCGTATAGTTTAAAAATTTCAGGTTCAATCTGTTTTACTTGATTCCAAACAGTCAGTTCTGGATGGAGTCCATTTTCTAATATAGCTAACCTGGCAAGATGGTGCAGCGAATGGACAACATAGTTGTATGCATCTAAAAACTGATGACCTTCAAATAAAGCTTTGCCATCTACATATCGCCGAATCAATTTGGCAAATTCTAAACCCATTTTTATTTTGCGTCCGTTAAAAGGAAATTCTCGCAATTCCGTTTTTAAATTGGCTACGTATTCGTTTCGATCAAAAATGATTTTTGCCTCATGAAGCCATTCAAATATTTTCCGATTCGATCCTAATAATATCCACTCTTGCAACTGCGCTTCTGTGATGATATGCATTGCTGCCTTTTTATCGTAGTAAGTATAGTGCTTAATGAATAGCGGCTGATCCGCTTCTTTGACAAGAACTAAGAGAATTTCATCAAATGAATCTGTTATGTGGCTTAACTTTTGTTTTTTTTGTACCATTAATACTCCAAGGGTATTTAATTGGCTCGCCCTTTCTTGATAAATAGGCCGAAGGATGTCTTCCATCTTCATTCCTCCATTTTTTTCAGGTAGCAATATAAGTTCGACAAGGAAAACAAATCTCCTTCTTTATTCAAAGACAAATTTCGACATTCTTCTACCTAGATTTTTTCTTTTCTATTTATAAATATGGTATAGTTTTCTCTAGGAGGGAGTTACATGGCAAAATATTCGAGTAAAATAAATAAAATTCGTACCTTTGCATTATCGTTAATTTTCATTGGTTTCATTGTTATGTATGGTGGTATCTTTTTTCGATCTTCACCACTTATTATGACCATTTTTATGATTTTGGGCCTACTTTTTATTATTGCCAGTACTATTGTTTATTTTTGGATTGGAATGCTTTCTACAAAAACCATCCAAGTAAAATGTCCAAGCTGCGGTAAGCATACTAAAATGCTTGGTAGAGTGGATATGTGTATGTATTGTCGTGAGCCATTAACCCTTGACCCTAATTTAATAGGCAAGGAATTCGATGAGTCCTATAATAAAAAATCCTAAAAATAAAAAGAGGAAGAAGTAAACCAATCTGCAGAATAGCTGCCATGGATTACTTCTTCCTCTTTTATTTGCACCAAAAGACTGATTTTTTAAAAATCAGCCGCCATCCTATTTAATGCACTTCTTTACTTGCGCACTCTGGGCAAGAACCGTAAATTTCCATACGATGATTCTCGACTTTAAAGCCGGTTACATGCGATGCTAAGTGCTCCACTTCATCTAAGCCCGGATAAAGGAAGTCAACAATTTTCCCACACTTCTCACATATAACATGATAATGATGGGATGTTACAAAATCAAAACGACTGGAGGCATCTCCAAAAGTTAATTCCTTCACTAGACCCACTTCACGAAATACTCGTAAATTATTGTAAACTGTCGCCACACTCATATTAGGGAATTTTCCCTCTAGAGCTTTATAAATATCATCTGCGGTAGGATGTGACATCGAGTTTATTAAATATTCAAGTATCGCATGACGCTGCGGAGTAATCCGTACCCCTGTTTCTTTTAAGGTATCCAACGCTTCTTTTAACTGATTCATCGCCATGCACCTTCTTTCTAAAAAGTATTCTTAGATTATAATTGTTATAATTAATTTTACTAAGTAATTTGTACTTTTGTCAATATTGGTTATCTCATTAACGGGAAATGTTTATTTCCATTTTCCATGTTTGTTTGTATTTTATGATAAATATTATCAATTATTTCTTTCCCTTGAAAATTTTCATTATTAAATGATTCACCGCAAGTCCAAACATAGAAATTATTTCATGATATATCCCATATACGCTTATATAAATTGAAATTTAGAAATCCTTTTTATTTCCATAAAAAAAGGGGCCACTATGGACCCAAAGTTTATCTGAGGAGGTATGCCCTAATAAAATGATATTCAATCTAACGTTTCTTGCATTGGACAAATGCCTTTTCTGCACAAAATAGGCTTCAGTAAGCAGATCAGCTTAACTGTTCTCGTATGTAAGATAAAGCCTCTTCTACATGACCTTTAACTTTGACCTTTCTCCATTCTTTGACGAGTTTGCCTTCCTTATCAATAATAAAAGTAGATCTTTCTATACCCATGTATTCTTTCCCAAAGTTTTTCTTTAACTTCCAAACTCCAAATGCTTCCGCTAAAAGATTTTCCGTATCTGCAAGTAGCAAAAATGGCAAACCATATTTCTCTACAAATTTCTGATGGCGGTCAACCGGATCCGGACTGACTCCCAAAATCACGGCATTTACCTCAGTAAATTGTTGAATTTGATCCCGAAAATCACATGCTTCGGTTGTACAGCCCGGAGTCATGTCTTTTGGATAAAAATAAATAACAACATTTGTGCCCCGAAATTTTGAAGGATTTACTGTTTCTCCATTATTGGCTTCTAACTCAAAATTAGGTACCTGCATTCCGATTTCAACATTCATCCCTACCACTCCCATTGTAAATTATTCCTTATCATTAGCGTAGCAAAATCCCAGCTGACAAAACAACTATCCTGCATCGCTAACTTACTTTTTCCCGATCAAAAACAACGCGGGCAACAAATGCAGCTGGTAGTGTATAACCGATCAAGGCCTCTATAACGGTAAGGATTCTTCCTATCCCATGTGGGATGACATCGCCATTCCCAACTGAAAATAGGGTCATTGCACTAAAGTAAAAGCTTGTTTCAAAAATATTTTTGTTTTGATTATTTACCTCTATCAATAATGACATTCCGATTAACTCAAAAAGCAAATAAATAAGACCAAATCCAATAATAACAGTCAAATACACAGAACCTAAATACAAAAAATTATCAATCGATACCAATTTACCTTTTACGGTATTTGGAATAAAAAGCGTCCTTAAACTCATAAAGATGCAAAAGATGACGATTGGAAGCAAGAAAAAAAACACCACAGACCACCTCATTTTAACATCTGGTATTTAATTTCTATGCACGCTTGACCAATAAAATATCAAATTCTAGTTAATTGCCCGCACCTCGGTATTTTTTTACCCCTTGATTCCAAAGCATTACGGAAAGTACGAAAAAAACAATTCCCATCACAGGTGTTAAGAACGAATACCAAAACCATTCTTTTTTTTCAAGGAAAAAGGCAGCAGGATAAACACCAACAAAGGCAAATGGCATCACCCATGTTAGTACAAAACGAATTAGTTTATTATAGATATTAACTGGGTACCTGCCATAGTTGCTAATATTGTACATCATCGGCATAAGAGATGTACGCGCATCTGCCCAAAAGCTAATGCAGGCGATCATGATGAAAACTCCACCATAAACCAATGCCCCACCGAGGACAAAAACAATAAATAAGATTGGATCGAACCAATGGACTTCCAGTCCCAATCGACTCCCCGCATAAAACATGACAGCAAGTCCTGTTAATGCCCCTAACAATGATTCCAATTCAATTCGTTCAAGAATTATTTGAAAGAGACTGTGTATCGGCCTTGTTAAGATACGATCCAGCTCCCCCTTTACTATATAGCGCTCATTAAAATCCCAAATGTTAAAGAAGGCAGAAAAGACTGCGGAAGGTACTAGAAAAAATCCATAGATAAATATGATTTCATCCCTGTTCCAGCCATTTAACAAATTGGTATGTCCAAAGACGACCAATATGAAAATAAGGTTTATTGCTTGTGATAGTAAATCAGAGAAAAACTCTACAAATATATCTGCTCGATATTGAAGTCTCGTTTTTAAATATTGAGATATATATTGAAAAAACATAGATATATAAAACAACTCTTACCCCCCTTGAATAATCAGTTGTTTCTTCGCCAAAACCCAAAGAATTTGGATTGGAAAAAATAATATGATTACCCAAACAAATTGTTGAGAAATTGCTTCTAGTGCCTGGGTATGGGAAAAACCTTTAGTAACAATCATACTGGGAAAATAACTAATTCCTTGAAAGGGAAGAAATTTCATCACATCCTGTGCCCAGCCTGGAAAAAAACTAATCGGCAGTAGCAGCCCTGAAAATAAATCAATAACGACACGTTTTGCCCGAATTAGCCCAGAGTTATTATATAAGAAGAAAGTAGTAATCCCAGTTAATAAATTCAGTTCCGTATTAATAAAAAAACTTAACAGGATGGAGAGCGCAAACAATCCCCAGACACTTGGATCCCAGGTAAATTTAATAGGAAAGACGAAGTAAACAATGATCATTCCCGGTGCAGAAAAAAAGAATAACCTGAAAATCCCTTCCCCCAGACCTTGCATCGTTTTCATACCAAGATAATTATAGGGCCTGATTAATTCAATAGCCACTTTACCTTCCATAATTTCTAATGCCATTTCACGATCAAGATTGTTGAAGTAAAATGCTCGCGCCATCCAGGAGACCGCTACATATGTGGTCATCTGAGTGACAGATAAACCAACAATATGTTCCTTAGAACCATAGATCGCCGACCATAAAAAATAATATGCCCCAATGTTAATGCTATAGATTAGAATTCCTGTGTAATAATTGGTACGGTATGCAAGCATCATTAAAAAGCGGATTCTAATCATTTCAAGGTATTTCTCCACTTATACTGCACCCTTTTCATAAATATTTCGAATGATTTCTTCTGTAGATGTTTCGTTTATTTTAATATCTTTAATTTTAAATGCAGCTACTACTTTGGCAATTACTTGTGAAATAAGTTCATCATTATCTTCAAGTGTTGCGGTAAAGATTTGCTCTTTTTCGTCAAGGTCCCACTTAACAGGCATTCCGCTGGTTAGATTTTGCACGGCAGAAATTCCAACCTTCTCAAGAAACTGAAACTGAAGTTCTTTCCCTTCGCCCCATTTCTCCTGGAGATTCTTAAGCGCACCATCATAAATAACCTTACCTTCATCGAGCATAATCACCCGCTCGCATAATGCCTCAATATCGGTTAAATCGTGTGTGGTTAAGAGGATTGTCGTCTGATATTTCTCATTGATTTCTTTTAAAAAATCACGAATCTTCAACTTAACGAGTACATCTAAGCCGATCGTCGGTTCATCCAAAAACAATAGTGGCGGATTATGAATCAATGCAGCCGCAAGCTCACACCGCATTCTTTGGCCAAGAGATAATTTGCGCACAGGCTTATCTAAGAGCGGCTCGATATCTAATGTTTGTATCACATGATTCATGTGGCTGTTATAATCTGCATCTGATACCTTATACACCTTTTTTAAAAGGCGAAAGGATTCTTGAACAGCAATATCCCACCATAATTGCGAACGCTGTCCGAAAACAACTCCAATGGTTTGAACAAATCGTTCCCGTTCTTTATGAGGATTCATTCCATTTACTGTGATCTCCCCTGAAGAGGGCGTTAAAATTCCTGTAAGCATTTTAATCGTAGTTGATTTCCCGGCACCGTTTTCACCGATATAACCGACCATTTCACCCTTTTTCACTGTAAAATTAATATCATTTACAGCCGGAACAACTCTATAATTTCTTGTTAGTAAGTCCCGAAACGCCCCTTTTAAACCTGTCCTGCTGGAATATGACTTAAACTCTTTTCGTAAATTTTTGACTTCTATCACATTTTTCATTTTTTCCTCCCGAAACAATGCCCTAAAGAATTAGTTTAGCCAATTGAGGTTGATAAAACAACAATCAAGCACCCCATTAATTTTCGCAAAAGTGAAAACAGATTAAGTGGGTGAAGAAAAGTGATAAAATAGGTAAGAAGCAATTTAAGGAGGAAAAAAAATGAAATTTATTAATTCAGAAAGATTACATAATGAAGCACTTGAACACATAGTTGGTGGAGTTAATAGCCCCTCTCGTTCTTATAAAGCTGTTGGCGGAGGTGCTCCGGTTGTAATGGAGCGCGCACAAGGTGCTTACTTTTGGGATGTCGACGGCAATCAGTATATCGATTATCTCGCAGCATATGGGCCCATTATTACCGGTCATGCCCACCCACATATCACAGAGGCAATCAAACGTGCGGCAGAAAGCGGCGTCCTTTATGGTACACCAACACCTCATGAAGTGAAATTTGCGAAAATGTTAAAAGAAGCAATTCCTTCTATGGAAAAAGTTCGTTTCGTAAACTCTGGAACGGAAGGCGTGATGACAACGATCCGAGTTGCTCGTGCCTACACTGGCAGAGATAAAATTATTAAATTTGCAGGCTGTTATCACGGTCATTCAGACCTCGTCCTTGTTGCAGCAGGCTCGGGGCCATCTACATTAGGCACTCCAGATTCTGCGGGTGTTCCGAAAAGTATTGCCCAAGAAGTGATAACGGTACCTTTCAATGATATCGAACCATTTAAAGAGGCAATTGCTAAGTGGGGCGACCAAATCGCAGCAGTATTAGTGGAACCCATTGTCGGTAACTTTGGGATTGTAGAACCGAAGCCAGGTTTCTTGCAGGAAGTTAATGAGATTACTCATTCAGCAGGCGCACTTGTGATTTATGATGAAGTCATCACGGCCTTCCGCTTTATGTACGGCGGTGCTCAAGATTTATTAGGCATCCAGCCAGATCTAACCGTGTTAGGTAAAATCATTGGGGGTGGTCTTCCCATTGGTGCCTACGGTGGCCGAAAAGAAATTATGGAAACCGTTGCACCGCTCGGACCAGCCTACCAGGCAGGGACAATGGCAGGGAATCCCGCTTCCATCCTTTCAGGTATCGCCTGTCTAGAGGTTTTAAAACAAGAAGGAATATATGACTATTTAGACCGTTTAGGTGCGATGCTTGAAGAAGGAATTTTAGAGGCAGCTAAGGAAAATAACATTCAAATAACCATTAATCGTTTGAAGGGTGCGTTAACTGTTTATTTTACAAATGAAAAAATCGAAAACTATGTACAAGCTGAAAACACAAACGGTGAAACATTTGCAAAGTTCTTTAAACATATGCTCCATCAAGGAATAAACCTTGCTCCATCCAAATATGAAGCATGGTTCTTGACAATCGCTCATACTGAAGCAGATATTGAAGCAACACTACATGCGGTAAGAAATGCATTTTTCTCACTTACTAACGAATAAATATGCACATTTTATGCACAAAAGGGAGTGGGAATCACTTCCTTTTTTATATAAAACCTTCTTGAAAACGTTTACAATAAGATGTTCCCTCATTTATCCTACACCTTTTAACCACTTTTTTCTTATCCAAATTACTGCATATTTATTTGATTTCTGAAAATTCTTATGATACTATTATATTATTATTTTTAGATATACTTTTTAACTTTATACCTCGTTAAAGTAACAACCGAAAACTAACTACAAACACTATATTCTCAAACTTTAAGTTTCATAGGAGGTGAAAGAGGCCTTAGCAGATATCTGCTAAAGCCTAATAAGATGACACAAAAATGGACCCCTTCCCTTTTCAAAGATTTCCATAAACAAGAACACGATGCCTGCGGGATTGTCGCATGCCTTGAAAAAACTAAGAGCCCAACTAGAAAAAATATATTTGATTGTATAGACGCTCTTGTGACAATGAATCATCGCGCAGGTTTTATTAACGGTGAAGGCGATGGCGTTGGCATTCATACCGATATCCCTGTCGAGCTTTGGAAAGAAAAATTGCTTCAGGCTGGCCAGGAACCATCACTAGCTGAAAAAGAAGAATTTGCTGTTGGTCATGTTTTCATTAGTCAAAAGGTAAACTGGGAAACTACCAAACAAGAATTAATTAAGAAGTTGGAAAAATACGACTTTGATTTAATTTATGAAACTGATAAGGTTACGGACACTTCTGCACTTGGTCCCATTGCCATTCAGGAAAACCCTGTTTTTTGGCAATTTGCCTGTCTTTCCACAAAAAAAGGGCAGAAATTATCAAAATCCCTTTTCGATGCATTAGTTGATTTAGAAACAAACGAGCATGTCCATGTGGCTTCACTAAGTCAGAACCATGTGGTTTATAAGGTAATGGGGGCTGGGGATATTCTTCCACGTTACTATTATGACCTTGCGAATCCACTTGTTGCTTCAACCATGACACTCGGACATAATCGCTATTCTACGAATACACTTTCAAGCTTTTTCCGGGTACAGCCGTTTAGTGTTCTCGGGCATAATGGGGAGATTAATACCATTGCAAAGCTTCGTGATGAAGCAAAAATGATTGGTGTACCGCTTGTCAAGGAGGGAAGTGACTCCCAAGATCTAAGCCGTACAATGGAAACATTAATTTGCCGTGAAGGATTTTCATTATTTGAAGCAATGGATGTTTTATTCCCGCCAATTATCAATGAAATTAAGGCATATCCTGAAAATCTCCAAGATCTATATACCTATTTAAGGGAAGCATGGGGACACTTTGCCCAAGGACCTGCAGGTATTATTTCTAGATTTGGAGATGAAGCAGTATTTAGTGTGGATGCTCTTGGCCTTCGTCCGCTTTGGATGCTTGAAATTGATAGTTCTTATCTGTTTTCTTCAGAACCAGGAATCATTTCTTCAAGCGAATATACGAACGATCCGAAGCCTTTAGCACCAGGTGAAAAGGTTGGCTTTAAATGGAACGGTGAAACGTTAGAAGTATATGAACAAGCTCGTTTTCAGAATGAGGTCTATACTCGTTTCTCTGATAAGTTAAATTTCAATGAATCGAGAACGCGTTTGCTGCCACCAGCTTTAGGTAAAACAGTTACGATGAATTATCCTGACAAAATCCATAATGGACAATATAAAGCTTTTGGCTGGGAAAGAGATCATATCCAATTAATCGAACAAATGGCAGAAAAAGGTGTGGAACCCATTCGTTCACTTGGCCATGATGCCCCACTTGCTGCGCTTAACCCAGAGCGTAAAAATATTGCCGATTATTTTAAAGAAAGTGTTGCCGTTGTAACGAATCCTGCTATTGATAGAGACCGTGAAACAGAACACTTTTCCACACGTGTAATTATTGGTAAGCGTCCAACCTTATTCAATAAAGAAAATAGTGAAACTGTAATCGAACTAACAACTCCTCTATTATTGGAAGGAAAAGCTGGCTACAGCCTATCTGAAAGTTTAGATCAGCCAAGTTTTGATCAAGTTGTCCACCATTTTCAGGAACAAAAGTTAGTAACCTTTATATCTACGACCTTCAAAAAAGAAGAAAAGTTAGAGCTTGCATTAGAAAGACTTGCAAATGAAGCCGTTCAAGCAGTTCAGGCTGGAAAAACATTACTTGTTCTTGATGATGCAAAAGCACACCAAGAAGATTCCTATTGGATTGATCCGCACTTAGTAACATCTGCGATTGATCAAGCACTAGTTAAGGCAGAAATAAGAAGGGATTGTTCTTTAGTTCTACGTTCTGGAGCTATACGATCACTTCATGACATTATCACTGCTTTTGGATTAGGGGCAGATTTAATTAGCCCATATTACATGTTCTTAACGGTTCAAGACGAGACAACTAAGCCTTTAACCAATCTATATAGTGCTTTGACAAAAGGATTAGAAAAAGTAATTTCAACAATAGGCATTCACGAACTGAGAGGTTACGGCCGCCTTTTCTCAAGTATCGGATTACATGAGGAAATCGCTAGCCTATTAAACATCGTTAACTTTTTTGGCTCGAAGGAACTTGAGACTGATTTTGAAGCCATGAAGATGGATGCTTTGTCTAGAGCAGAAGATTACCATAATGAAAAGGAAAGAGTCGGAAAGACTTTCCATCTCTTCCCACGTATATGGAAGGCCATTGGTGAAGTGGCTGCTACTGGTGACTACAGTAGTTATCGTGATAAAATCTCTGAACAAGAAACGGAGAATCCAACAACGATTCGCCATTTAGTTCAACTTAAAAAGAGTCATAAATCTCTCTCACCTGATGAGGTTAATCTTCGTGTTGGGGACCATGATTTACCGTTTCTTATTTCTTCAATGTCATTTGGCTCTCAGAATGAAACAGCATTCAGAGCTTATGCTGAAGGAGCAGACCGGTTAAACATGATAAGCCTAAATGGTGAAGGCGGAGAAATCAAAGATATGCTTGGCAAATATCCAAAAACAAGAGGTCAGCAGATTGCCTCTGGAAGATTTGGCGTAAATGCTGAACTACTTAACTCTTCGAATCTATTAGAAATCAAAATTGGGCAAGGCGCTAAGCCTGGTGAAGGCGGTCACTTACCAGGTTCAAAGGTAACTGCGAAGGTTGCAGAAGCACGTAATGCAACACTTGGTTCTGATTTGATCTCACCATCAAACAACCATGATATCTACTCAATTGAAGATTTAGCACAAATGATTCTTGAATTAAAAACGGCAAACGATCAAGCAAAAATTGCTGTTAAGGTTCCAGTTGTACCGAATATCGGAACAATTGCTGTCGGTATTGCCAAAGCTGGTGCAGACATTATCACCTTGAGCGGCTTCGATGGCGGTACTGGTGCTGCCAGAATACATGCCCTTCAGCATGTTGGTTTACCTGTAGAAATTGGTGTAAAAGCAGCACATAATGCCCTACTTGAAAGCGGCCTTCGCCATAAAGTAGAAATCTGGGCTGATGGTGGTATGAAGAGCGCCATGGACGTTATGAAGATCATGCTCCTTGGTGCAAACCGAGTTGGTTTCGGTACGCTTTCAATGCTGGCAATTGGTTGTACGACTTGCCGTGGCTGCCATTTAGACACCTGTCATGTTGGTATCGCGACACAAATTGAATCAGAAGCACAAGCAAAGGAGCATGGCTTACGACGTTTTGTTCCACGCCAATTAGAATTAGCAGTGCAGGGAATTATGAATCTCTTCACAGCCTTTGGGACAGAGTTGAAGACAATTGCAGCATCGGTTGGTATTCGCAATTTACAGGATGCTGTTGGACGTTCTGATTTATTAGAGCAAATGAAAGGCCAAGGCCAGCTTAGCCTCTCCTATTTGTTAAAGCCGCTAGAAATTAGCCAATTTGCAAAAACAGAAGCATCTAAATCAATTGAAGAAGTTCAAATGCAGGTTGCAGTGGGTGCAGAGTATCTTGATGGCAGTGTCGATCAGTTACACTCATCTCGCGAATTTGCAAGTGTCACTTCTGAACAACGTGTGCTAGGAAGCCGTGTTTCATGTCATCGTGTTCGTGGAAGACTTGATGGTTCATACAAGCAACTTCCATCCGTACAACTTAAATATAAGGGTGGTTCCATTCCTGGAAATGGTTTAGGTGCTTATAATAGTGAAGGAATTGACATCACTGTGAATGGCGGAGGTCAGGACGGTGTCGGAAAGACTTCTTTTGGTGGAAATATCTATATCCTAAAATCCAAGGGTAAAGATGGCAATTATTACAACGGTTCCGTCGGAAAAGGGTTTGGATATGGTGCTCAAAAAGGTCTTCTTGTTGCACAAGGAAATGCCGATGCACGTGCAGGGATTAGACTTTCAGGTGCTGACTTAATTATTGGCGGTGCTGTTAAGAAGCCACTTCCAGAAAAAGAAGCAGGTAACATTGGTTCAAATGCTAATATTAAAGGTTTTGCCTTTGAATACATGACTAATGGCCGCGGCCTTGTACTGGGAGACCCAGGACCATGGATTTGTGCAGGAATGACGGGCGGGGTTATCTATATTCGCCAGCAGCCTGAGATGGGATTAACGAAAGAAGCCATTCAAAGAAGGATTGCAAAAGGAGCTAAGGTTTCAGTTGTTGATCTAAACGAAAAAGGCAAACAGGATATTAACGAGCTATTAACCAAGTATACTGACTTGCTTGAACAGAATGGTCAGGCTGACGAAGCTAATCAACTTCGTGTACTTTTAACTGATCTTGAAAATCAATTTGTGCAGGTTCTTCCTGTCAAAGAACAAGCAGATCCAGCTGTATCAACAGAATGATCAAGAATACTAATAGTAACGTCCGCTGCTCAAGCGGGCGTTTTTTTATATGACATTTTCCTGTAACAAATGAAATATAAATTCATATAATTTCTCTTGATAATATATGATAATCAATGTATAGTAACTTATTGCTAATTGAAAAAGCGCCAGTTCTGTTTTCGATGTAAAACTGTTACCTGGGGCTGCCATAAACTATATATTTATTTTTGAAAGGAAACTATTTGGAATGAAATTAGGTGCCCGCATCTTAAAAACGGGAATTGCTATTGTGTTATCCCTTTACTTAGGTCAGTTATTACATTCACCCTCACCGGTATTCGCCGGCATTGCTGCCATATTTGCGATACAACCGACCATTTATCGCTCCTATTTAACAATCATTGAACAAATTCAAGGAAATATCATTGGTGCTTTACTTGCAGTTGTTTTTGTACTTCTGTTAGGAAATCATATTATTGTCATTGGCTTAGCTGCTATTATTGTGATTGGCATTAATTTAAAGCTCAAACTCGAAAATACGATTGGTTTATCACTTGTTACGTTAATATCCATAATGGAAACACCAGGTGGCGATTTCATACCATTTGCCGGGATCCGTTTTTCTACCATCATGATTGGGGTCTTTTCTGCATTTTTAGTCAATCTAGTGTTTATGCCACCAAAGTATGAAAATAAACTTTATTTTAGAATGACGAGCACAACGGAAGAAATTATTAGATGGATCCGTTTAAGCACTCGGCATGACTTCGATCATAATCTTCTCAAAACAGATATTGATAAATTAAAAGAGAATATCATTCAAATGGGCCAGTTCTACAGTATGTATAAAGAAGAACGCAGTTATTTTAAGAAAAATAGTCTGGAAAAATCACGTAAGCTTGTTATTTATCGACAAATGCATTCTGCAGCAAAAAAGGCACTTGATACTTTAAAAAGACTACATCGTTTTGAGAATGAATTATTACACCTTCCAGAAAAATTCCAACAATCGATACAGGAACAATTAGACTTCCTAATTTACCATCATGAACAGCTCATGCTTAGATTTATTGGTAAAATTCCAAACCCTCCTGCCGATTCTGAAAATACGATCTGCTTAAATAAAAAGGAATTATTTGATTTATTTTTAGTCCACCAGCAAGAAATTACCGACCATGATAATCCACTTCATTATCATACAATGCAAATCGTTGCTTCGATTATTGATTACGGTGAACAGGTAGAACATCTTGATACACTGATTACAAGCTTCCATTCGTATCATCATAATGAAGTCTCGATCGACGAAGAAAGTATATAAAAAACCGAAGCAAATTACTCTGCTTCGGTTTCTTTTTGTTCTAACTGCTGCACTTGAAAAAGTTTGTAATAATTTCCTTGCTTCGCCATCAACTCGTCATGTGTTCCGACTTCTACAATTTGACCATGTTCAATCAGGACAATTCGATTTGCGTGAGTAATCGTTGACAAACGGTGTGCCACAATAAAGGTAGTCCTATCCTTGGCTAACTCCTTGAGTGATTCTTGTATAGCATGCTCACTCTCTAAATCTAGTGCAGAGGTTGCTTCGTCAAGAATTAAGATAGGTGGATTTTTCAAAAAGACACGGGCAATCGCAACTCGTTGTTTCTGACCTCCAGAAAGCTTAACCCCGCGTTCGCCTACTTTGGTGTTATACCCTTCTGACAGGTTTAAGATAAACTCATCGGCATTGGCCGCTTTTGCAGCCATGTATACCTCTTCAGCAGAAGCACCTGGTTTCCCTAATAAAATATTATCCATAACCGATTCACTAAATAAAATATTATCCTGAAAAACCACACCAATTTTGTCTCTCAGAGTTTGAACCTTAAATTGACGGATGTCTACCCCGTCTAAAGTGATGCTTCCTTCGGTCACGTCGTAAAAACGGGGAATCAGACTAACAAGTGTGGATTTCCCGCCGCCGCTCATTCCTACGAGCGCTATCGTTTCTCCCCTTTTTACATCTAAAGTTATATTTGTCAAAACCATTTCCTCTTTTTTTTCATAAGAAAAATAAACATTCTTAAACGAAATGTCTCCGTGTACCTCGCTGCATTCTCTCGCATTAGGTTTATCCACGATATCATACTTCTCATCCAAAAATTCAAATACCCGATCCATAGATGCAAACGATTGAGTAATAGTGGTGGAAGAATTAACTAATCTTCTTAATGGATTGTAAAGTTTATCAATATAGGCAAAAAACGCAACCATTGTCCCAAGTGATAGTTGACCTTGAATGACGAGGTAAGCAGAATAGCCAATGACTATTAATGGGGCAATATCCGTAATGGTATTAACAGCCGAAAAGGCTTTCGCATTCCAGCTTGTATGCTGTAATGCCTTTTCTAAGAAGTTTTTATTTTGCTTATCAAATTGGCCTTGTTCATAGTCTTCGATCACAAAGCTCTTGATTACAGGCATCCCTTGCACCCGCTCATGTAAATAGGCCTGGACTTCGGCTAGGGCCTGTGAGCGCGAACGTGTCAATATCCGTAAATTCCCAAAGAAAAATCTAATCGAGAAGGCGTAGAGTGGAAACAGCAAAATCGAAACAAACGTCAGCTTAACATTCATAGAAAACATAAGAATAATTGCAATAATAATTGTGGCTATATCCAGCCAAAGGTTCATTAATCCTGAAATGACAAATGTCTTCGTTTGCTCAACATCATTGATGACTCGTGATATAATTTCTCCAGCACGGGTATTTGAAAAATACCTAAAGCTTAACTTTTGGATATGTGTGTACATCGTATCCCGAATATCATATAATATTTTACTGGACGTCCACTGGGCAAAATATTGCCGATAATATTCGATTGGCGGCCTCACGATGACAAAGATTACTATCATTACACCCATAATGAACATCAGTTTATCCATTTTTTCACCGTGGGATAGGGTAGGACTTCCAACAATGTCATCGACAACATATTTAATCAGCATCGGAAT
This sequence comes from Bacillus sp. ISL-75, assembly GCF_018613095.1. Lineage (NCBI taxonomy): Bacteria > Bacillati > Bacillota > Bacilli > Caryophanales > Bacillaceae > Bacillus > Bacillus sp. ISL-75. The sequence goes on along the minus strand of NZ_JAGGQX010000025.1, from coordinate 76,043 downwards.
CATTAGTGGAATGGAAAATTTGATTACTCCAATGATAATTGTCCCAATTACTTGCAAACGGTATGGTTTTACAAATTGAAGATACCTGCGAATACTGCTCAAGTTGGTCCTCCTTTCGAAATCTTCTTTAATAAGCAAATAAAAACCTGTTGATCAAATCAACAGGCGCATATAATTCTAATTGCCATCTAACGTCTGTATGTTAAATAACGTTCGTACCAGATATCGATAAAATCTGGTGCAAAAGGGCCATTCCGCTGCCGGATCCATTGAATCAACTTGTCAACATTCCTTTTTAGGATTTGATCGATAGGAGCTGGATAGTTCATTTCCCGGCGATGACGTTCATACTCATCCTCGTCTAATAAATTAAAGGTCATATCAGGAAACACCTTTATATCAAGGTCATAATCAATATACTTTAGTGCTTCGCCATCAAAGATAAATGGTGAACTGATATTACAGTAATAATAGATTCCATCCTCACGGATCATTCCAATCACATTGAACCAATATTGTGAATGAAAATAACAAATAGCTGGTTCTCTTGTTATCCAGGTCCTGCCATCTGATTCTGTCACAAGTGTTCGGTCATTGCCACCAATCACCAAATTCTGTGTCCCTTTTAAAACGGTTGTTTCTTCCCAGACGCGATGGATGTGCCCATTGTGCTTATAACTATGTATTTGCATTGGTTCACCTTCGATGGGTACGCCCATGTTTCTCCCCTACCTTCATTCCTGAACGCTTTGTAACCTATTCTTAACAATATATAAATAAATAATGACAAAAGGCAACAAAGTACAATTCCTATTTTCTATTATTATAACGGTTGAGAACAGATTTTAAAACAAAAGAGCCATATTTCGATGGCTCTTTGTAAAAATTTGCGAATTTTTTTAGATATTCTTGGTTTTTTTACCTAAAAAGATGCTGTTAGGTTCATTTCCCGATAGGAATTAATTACCTCTTCTGTCTGCTTTTCAAAAATGGCCTGGATCTCTTTCAACTCTTTTTTCATCAGTCGGATATCAGCTTGAACACTCTCAAGGTCTGTAGCATCCTGCAAGGTTTGTAGTTCTTCTTCGATTTGTTGACAGCGTTCAAGTTCTCCTTGAAGGTATAGCAATTTTTCCATCGTCACCATTTGTTCGGAAACTAATCGGTTAAAATGATCCATTTCCCTCACCGCCTTATTAGTTGTATCTAATATGTATTCTCGAACACGACCTATTCTCCTTTGACAACATATGTAACCTTAAGAGAAGTTTTGTCGAAACAGAAAGAAGACACTCTATACGAATCTAGAGTGCCTTCTAAATTACTATTATTAGCTTTGACCAAATTGGCCATTGCCTTGGTTTTTACGTGCTTGAGATTGTTGGTTTTGTTGTCTTACTTCTTGAGCATCTGTTTGGCTTGCAAATTCAGTTCCGAATTGGCCTGAAGAGCCTTGAGAACCTTGAGCTGAAGCAGATTGAGAATTTTGAGCCGATTGTTGGTTTTGTTTTCTTACTTCAGCAGCATTTGTCTCGCTAGCGAATTCAGTTCCGAATTGACCTTGAGAACCTTGACCTGAAGAAGACTGAGCGTTTTGTTGTCTTACTTCCTGGATGTTAGTCCCAGCTGAAGTTTTGTTTGGCTGTTGATTAAAGTTTGCCATTGATATCACCTCCACGAATATAATGTAACCATGCTTCGTGGAGATTATCCGCAAAAAATATTATTTAAAAATAATTAAACGAGTAATGAAATACCACCATCAATAATAATGGTCTGCCCTCTTATCATGCTTGATTCTTCAGATAAAAGAAACATTACACAATTGACCATGTCCTCAATTTCGACCATTCTTCCAGCAGGAGTTTTTTCTTTTGCTTCTTGCAATAGCTCTTCACGATTTGGAAAGTGTTTTAATGCTTCGGTATCAACAGCACCGCCTGAGACGGCATTAACGACAATATTCTTCGTTGCTAACTCCACTGCCAAATATCTTGTTAGAGCCTCAAGAGCTGCTTTAGAAACTCCTACGACCGTGTAATTTTCTAAATAACGGATCGAACCGAGAGAGCTGATGCTGACAATTTTTCCCCCGCCATTTCTCTCCATTAATTTTGCCGCTTCCTGTGCACAGAATAGCAAGGCTTTGCTATTTATGTTTAAGGTCCAATCCCAGTGTGATTCTTCTAACTCCATGACTGGACGCTGAACTCCTGATGCTGCATTATTGACAAACACATCCAGGCGGCCAAATTCTGCCTCAATTTGCACGAACATTTCTTTGATTTTAGCAACATCGCCAACATTTGCTTTTACAATTAATACCTTTCTCCCTAATGCCTCAATTTGCTCGGCAGTCTCTAGGGCACCTTTTTTACTTCTTGCATAATTAATAACGATATCATATCCTGCTGCAGCTAATCGAAGTGCAGTCGCCTTGCCGATTCCCCTGCTGCTTCCTGTAATAAGTGCTACTTTCTGAGTCATCTAACTATTCCCTTCTATATTCAAGTATTGTTATCATTTTAACTTTTCCAGGAATAGAAGACAATTATTATAAAACACTAAGGAATAAATAACCTATGAAAGGAAGTAGAAAATATGTATGTTGGACGGGATATGACAGAGCTTTCAATGATGGCTAAATCTGATTGGGATAACAGTGAGCTTGCTTTTTTTCATCACTCATTTCAGCAAATTACTCCATATTTAAATAGCGAAGGACAAACGATTCACCGCGAGATTATTGAAGAAATTGAGAATCGCGGCGGAATCAATCGTCAAGAAGCAGATTATACACATGGAACGAAAACGGTATATGAATGAAAATGAACGCCGCTTAAATAGGGCGTTCATTCCATTTGGTGTTCATGAAAAATCTTGAGCATTTTTTGAGAGGATACAGGGAATGCAAACTCTTTCATCTCTTCGAATGAAACAATTTTCCATTCTTCACTTTCTTGAAAGACTGAATTTAAGGTCCCTGAATAGACCTTAATATTCCACACTAAGTGGGAAAAAGTATGTTCCAGCTGACCGATAATTTTTTCAAATTTTACTTTTAAATCAAGTGAATGGCGAAATAGGTCCGCTACCTGCTCCCGTTCATTTTGTAAGGGGTGATGGATCTCAACATTAGGGAATTCCCATAAATTTGCGAGCAGTCCAGTTGCCGGCCTCTTGTGAATTAATACCTTACCATTTCCATCCAAAAGAATAGCAGCAGCAAGTTGAACGTTTCGTGTCTTGGTTTTTTTAGTTTTTATCGGAAGTTCATTTTGAACTCCCTCATCAAAAGCTTGGCAATGTTCTCGAACTGGACATAATAAACATGAAGGAGAAGTGGGTGTACAAATTAACGCTCCCAATTCCATTAATGCTTGGTTGAAAGAGGAAGGGTCTTCATGTGAAATTAACTGTCGCACTGCTTTTTCAAAAATCTTCCGCGAAGATGATTTGGCAATATCCTCCCAGATGGAAAGGACCCTTGAAATAACCCTCATCACGTTTCCATCCACAGCCGGCTCTGGAATTCCATAAGCAATACTTAAAATCGCACCAGCTGTATAAGGTCCCACCCCTTTTAGTTCAGCTATCTTTTCTGGGGTATTTGGCACTTCACCGCTATATTTCTCGCTTACTTCCTTAACAGCTGATTGCAAATTTCGAACCCTTGAATAATATCCCAGCCCTTCCCAGGCCTTAAGCACTTTATCCTCCTCTGCCTCGGCAAGGTCTCCAATGGTGGGAAACCATTCAATAAAGCGATTAAAATAGGGGATTACTGTATCAACTCTTGTTTGTTGGAGCATAATTTCTGAGACCCATATTTTGTATGGATCTTGGTCTTTTCGCCATGGCAAGTCCCGTTGTTCTCGTTTAAACCAGGATATTAAATCATTTTGAAAAGCTGATATGTTGATTTTTTCTATATTCTTTAGTTCAATTATCATAACTTTTGTTCCTCCAGATGTTGTTAACATGTATGAAAAAAGGCAATATAATAAGTATGTATTTGTTTTACGATAATTCAATTTGTTTAGTTTTACAAGAACTATATTGAAGGAGGATTTCCTTTTGGATACAGGAACTCATGTTGTCATGGGTATTGCACTTGGTGGTCTTGCTACACTTGATCCCGCAGTAATAAGTAGCCACGCGACCACGACAAGTGTTTTAATTGCAACCATTGCTGGGTCGCAAATACCTGATATTGATACCGTTTTGAAGCTAAGAAATAATGCTATATATATTCGAAATCATCGCGGGATTACCCACTCCATCCCCGCTGTAATATTGTGGCCGCTCGTACTGTTAGCCGTTATCTATCCGTTTTTTCCTGATGCCAATCTTTTTCATTTATGGGCTTGGACATTTGCAGCTGTTTTTATCCATGTATTTGTTGATATATTTAACGCCTACGGTACGCAGGCCCTAAGACCTTTTTCTACAAAATGGGTTGCTCTAGGGGTTATAAATACGTTTGACCCGATTATCTTTGGGATCCATATCATTGGAATCGTTATTTGGCTTTTAGGAGCAAATCCAGGTTATACCTTTTTGATAATGTATGCAGTCATTATAGCTTACTATCTCGCTCGTTTTAGGGCGAAAAAAAGGGTATTGGTTGAGGTAAAAAGAATAATTCCCGATGCAACAGAAATAATTATTGCACCAACCATGAGGTTTCATCAATGGAGAATTGCTGCCATGAACAAGAAACAATTTTTTGTGGGAAAAGCAGTAAATAAAAAAGTTGAAATCTTAGACCATTTTAATCGAATACCCGTTCCGAAAACACCCGTAATCGAGGCAGCAAAAAAGGATAAAAACCTTTCAGCATTTTTATCCTTTTCACCAGTCTATCGCTGGGAAGTCGATGAATTTATTGATTTTTACGAAGTTCGCTTCATTGATTTACGCTATCGGAGCAATGGACATTATCCGTTTGTGGCCGTTGTTCAATTAGATTGTAACTTAAATCCAATTAGCTCCTATACGGGGTGGGTGTTTAGTGAGAAGAAATTACGAAAGAAATTAAGTATAATTCCAAGTTAAAAAGCGGTGACTTTGTCACTCGCTTTTTTAGTTTAAGCTATTTTTATCCTGATTTAAATAATCCTTGTATTTGGGGTTAGTAGCTGCAAATTCATGCAGTTTATCACCGTAGTTTTCTATCCATTGTTTGACAATTCTTTCTGCTACTTCACTGCCCATATATTCCCTGCCTGCTTTTGCATAAGTGGTTTCAAAATCATCCCAAAGAAGTTCAACCCATGTTCGTGCTTGGTTAGACGAGAGTTTGTCGTTTTTAGCTAATAGCAGTTTTGTTAATCTTTCATGATAATCGTTCATATCTCCACCTCATTGCCAATTTCTTTTAACATAACCTATTTTAAAAAAGCAGATACTATCTTTACGTGGTAAGCATTGAGAATGCTTTGCTTTTCACGTGTTCTCATTCCCTTAATGGAGGTACAGCATGAGAAATAAAGCAACTAATTTCCCAAATCAAAATAATAACAAGCTCGAGGGAGAGCCAAGAGCAAAAGCAGAATATGCTTCAACAAGAGCAGATGGCACGATTAATACCCATCCACAGGAGCGGATGCGTGCTTCAGGAGAGCGCGATGATGAGTCGCCACAGGTTTATAAATAAACCTTTCTATCTGTAAAAACTAGACAAGCCAGAGGTCTTATTCTCTGGTTTGTCCAATTATTTTTTTGGCTGATTCAATAATGAGATTGGCAACGCTTCTTCTTTTCCCTCTCCTGCAAGTCGATAACCCCAAGCAAACACACCATTCATATAATCAATTTTAAAATATTGTCCTGGGTCCCCGTCTATTTCATAAATTTCTCCAGGTTTAAACGAATGAGGGTCAATCAGGTATGCTCTGGCCATTTGAACCTTTCGTTCAAGCACGGCAAACTCATTGACCATTCCCATTTGTTCTGCTTTTCTGGCTTGTTCTTGGAGCATGCCAATTTCTTGTCTTAATTCATGTTCTGACATGGTACTGTAGCGTTTCTCTTGTTGCATTTGAATTCACTCCCCTTATAACTTCATTTTAGTATATTATAATATAATAAATAAAGGATGAACTAATATACAAAGGAGATTTTAGAATGAAAACGATCATTATTACTGGGGCAGGCTCTGGTTTAGGAAAAGAATTAGCGCATCTCTTTTCGCAAAAGGGCTATCACCTTTTGTTAACAGGGCGGACATTTGATAAATTAACAACTACAAAAGAAGAAATTGAAGCAAGTGGAGGAAGTGCTGATATCCTTCCTATAGATATTGGAAATGCGAAAGATGTTTCGAAAAAAGCTGAAGAAATTAGTCATACATATAATATATACGGATTAGTTAATAATGCTGGAGTTGGGCATTTCGGTCCATTTGTGGAAATGGATGAACATCACATAACAGAAATGATCAATACAAATGTTTCAGGAACTATTTTAATGACCAAAGCAATTTTACCTCAACTGCTAAAGACTTCAGACGGACGCATTTTGAATATAATTTCAACAGCTGGCTTGCGTGGAAAAGTGAATGAAGCGGTTTATGTGGCTAGTAAATTTGCAATTAGAGGCTTTACAGAGAGTCTGCAGAAAGAATACGAAGGGAGTGGGATTAAATTTAATGCGGTGTATATGGGAGGAATGGACACACCGTTTTGGGATAATAGTGACCATGTCAAAGATACCTCCCGTTTCCGCTCACCAAGGGAAGTTGCCGAAATGATTATCGAACAAATGAATCAAGATTCCATTATTATCGAAAGTAAAAAATCATGATGCTTTTGTCATGATTTTTTACTTTCTGATAAGTATGATTCGATGAGCTCTATCGGGAACCCTTTTCGATATAATGCTTGTTTCATCTTTTGTTCATATTCAAAGCCACTGTATTGACTAAATTTCCGATGGGCCTTCTCACCTTGGAATCTGATTGCCTCCATTTCCTCATCCATCTCGTTGTTCATCCCGACATCATTAACAGCAATATTAATGACTTCATATGGATAACCTTTTCTAAGGAGCAGATTCTCAAGTTTCTGTTTTTGAATTTTTAATGATTCCTTTGTATTCTTTTCGTAAAACTTTGAGCTTATTTTGGTTGCTTTTTCAATCTGTTGCTCGAGAGGATATTCCTTTAGTGCATGGTTGAGAATTCCTTCTACTATTCCCTTTTCCTTTAATTCCATTTTTATTACATTGGGACCTTTATCAGTAGTATTGGCTTGGGTTCGTACATAGGCCAACGCGAATTCCTCGTCATTTATGTATTTCTGGGCAGTTAATCTATGAAGAATTTCATTGATGACAGGTTCATCTATTTCCTTTAATACAAGATAATCTTTTATTTCTTTTTCCGATCTCATTCTTCTGGCTAAGTAATGAATGGCTTTGTTGTATGCTTTGCGAATGTCGTCTTGATACTGAATTTCTACGAAGGAAAAATCATCAAGCTCCATTCCTTTTTTTAATTGAAATTTGATTAGAACATCACTGTCGACACTAAAGGCAAATTCCTCACCCTTACCCTTACCGTAATCCATAAAAATATTGAATCGATCCTGAGTTTTCTGTTGTGTGGTGATCTTTGTTATAATGGCCACGTTATTCACCTCATCAATACTTTACCATATTCCTCATTATCTATTGTAAGATTAAACGTAAAAGGGGGCGAAAAAAATGAAAATAACGATTGCAGGCGGAACAGGCTTTGTAGGGCAAGCACTTACCAAACACCTGTTGAAAAATAATCATGAGATAATTATTTTATCAAGAAAATCGATTGAGACAAATCGTAGTGATGGAATTCGATACGTCGAGTGGCTAAGTGATATTTCAAGCCCCATTCATGAACTCCAAGATACTGATATTTTTATCAACCTTGCAGGCGAATCGATTAATAGTGGACGTTGGACGGTAAAAAGAAAAGAAAAGATTCTAAACAGTCGCTTAGAGTCTGTTCATGCACTGCTAGCCATTATAAATAAATTAGACACCAAACCAAAGGCACTGATCAATGCAAGTGCAATTGGGATTTATGGAACATCCTTTGATAAAACTTTTACTGAAGAAGATAACCATGGCTTTGGGAATGATTTCTTGGCCGACACAGTTAAGCAATGGGAAATCGAAGCTGGAAAAGCCAGCCAATTAGGGATACGTACTGTTTTTTGCAGGTTCGGAATCATCCTTGATAAACACCAAGGGGCTCTTCAAAAAATGGCAATCCCTTATAAATCATTTATCGGTGGTCCCATTGGAAATGGACGTCAGTGGATGTCATGGATTCACATTGAGGATGTGGTCCAAGGGATATCCTTTATTATCGAAAATGAAAAAATGGATGGACCCATCAATTTCACTGCACCGAAATCGGTAACGATGACTGAGTTTGGAAAAACACTTGCACGAGTATTAAACCGCCCCCACTGGCTTCCGGTCCCAAGTTTTGCACTACGTCTGCTGCTTGGTGAAATGAGTACATTGGTGGTTGATGGACAAAGGGTATTACCGAATAAGCTTTTAGAAACTGGCTATCAATTTAAGTATTCCGATTTACATTTGGCATTGAAAAATATATTTTCTTAAAAAATAGTATCATTCCTTTCTTAAAAGGTAAAAATGGAAATAAGTACATAACGTGCTTTTATTTTTTACCACATAGCTTGATGACAATTAACTAAAAAAATGTTGAAAGGAATGAGCAAAATGGCGGAAAAAAAGAAAAAAGATAAGGATCGAGGCAAATACTCATTAACCAGTATGCAGGAAGTCTCATATCAAAGAGAATTTAAAATGGCAGACCGGGCAGGCGGATACCACGACAAAAAAACGAGACTATAGTTAAACTATATCTGAGATTATATATGGACCTAATAGTTCTCCTGAAGTATTTTCCATTCATGGTTACCTTTCTAATTGTAAATGATATTAAAGGGAGCAATTCGGCTCCTGAAAGTTAACAATGAAAGGGGTTTTTAGTAATGGGTCGTATGCATAATGGAACTGGTAATAGTAACAAAAGCTCACTTCCACAAACACCTAAGAACCTAAAAATAACGGATGGAAATGATGTAGAATACTCTGCAGAATTTGCAGACCATGCAGATCTTGAGGCACTCGCACGTGCCAATGCTGCTAATCAACGTGTAAACATGAAAAGAAATAAATGATTTAGGCCAAAAAGAAGAAGCAGGACATCCTGCTTCTTTTTATATATTAAAACTTATCTCAGCGCGCTAACTCTACTGCCTTTTTTGATATGGTCGATTCGTACTCTCCTAGGATTGGATAATACCGTAGTGACTTTTGTTGTTTAACTAAATATTCTACTTCCTCTTTCGCACCCTGGATTACTATTATTTCATCAGAGACTTCTTCAATCCATGTAAGCGCAGGCGAGATATAATCAATTAAAGGCCCTTGAACTAACCAATACTCTTTTAATAGACCATTATTCTCTTCCACAGAAACCGCAGAAGATCTCTGAGCCCTTCTACTGATCGTTTGATTTTGACAGACATAGACTAAATCTTCAATTACAGCACTTGCAGTTGGAAACATCCCCGCTCCTGGTCCCTGTAAAGTGATACTCCCAACAATATCTGAGTGAACATTTACAGCGTTTTCTACCCCTTCAATAGAATAAAATGGATGTGTTTTCCCAACAAGAACCGGTCTAACGGTTGCATTAATTTGATCACCTATCATATGAATACTTGCAATATGTTTAAACCTTAACCCAAGCTTTTCAGTCGCTTCAATTAATTCACTCGTGATCGAAGTAATCCCTTCACGTTCAACATCCTGCCAATTTGGTTCTTTCCCAAAAGCAATTCTGCTGAGAATCATTGTTTTATAAAAAGCATCAAAGCCCTCCACATCGTTGGTTGGATCCACTTCAGCATACCCCTTCTCTTGCGCTAAAATAAGAGCATCAGCAAATGACTGCTTCTTCTCGCGCATTTCCGTTAGGATAAAATTCGATGTCCCATTAAGAATTCCTTGGATGTGACGAACTCGGTTAACATTTAATAACTGCCTTAAGGTTTGAATAACCGGAATACCACCCGCAACTGTGGCTTCGTAACCCACCGAAACATTATAATTCTCGGCTAACTCGAGCAACTCATTCCCGTGGTGTGCAAACATTTCTTTATTCGCTGTGATTATGTGGCAACCACTTTTTATAGCTTGTTTTAAAAAAGTAAAGGGGGGTTCTTTGTCGACGATTGCTTCGACAACAACATCAAGCTGCGGAAGACTTAAAATTTCATTGAAATCTGAGGTGATTAGTACATCGTTATTAATATTTCTCTTTTTCTGCTTATTTTTAATTAGTATGGCTGCAACTTCCACTTTTCTCCCTAACACTCTCTCAAGCTCTTCCGCATGAGATTGAATTGTTCTATAAACGCCTTCCCCAACTGTACCAAAGCCTAGAATTGCCACTTTAATGACAGACATGCTCTCCACCCCTTAAATAATATTAGACATGACTAATAGGTTTTTTTTATATCATATAAATAAGAAAAAACCCTCTTCATAAGAAGAGGGTAGATTTCCTCCTCTTATCTGTCAGGTTAAAAATAACCTGCAGGAATTAGCACCTTTTCAAGAATTACCTTGATGGTTGCCGGGCTTCATCGGGCCTAGTCCCTCCGCCGCTCTGGATAAGAGTTTTATTTAGTTAGTTTTTCATTTAACTTCCAAGTTATAAAGAGAATTCTAGTTGATTCCAAGGTAGTTGTCAATATTATTTGAAATTTCTTTTTATTGGAGTGAAGAAACGTGTAGATATATCTAATTACCCCCCAAAAAATAAGCCCACCATATGGCGGGCTAGAAAAAATTCATATTTATCTGTGCAGTTTTCCTTCAGCAAGCTTGATTTGCTTTTCCACTTGCTCTGGAGCCGTTCCCCCAAAGCTATTTCGCACACCAACAACATGCTCAGGAGCCAATACAACATAAATATCTTCCTCAAATAATGGACTAAAGCCCTGATATTCTTCGAAGCTCAGATCTAGCAAAAATTTGTTAGACTGAATCGCATATAAAACAATTTTTCCGATAACTTCATGCGCATCACGGAAGGGCAGACCTTTTCTTACCAAATAATCAGCAATATCTGTGGCATTAGAAAAGTCATTGTTAATGGCCTTACGCATCACGTCTTTATTTACTGTCATCGTTTCAATCATCGGTGCTAATAACATTAAGGAACCTTCAAGCGTTTCAACCGTATCAAACATGCCTTCCTTATCTTCCTGTAAATCCTTGTTATATGCGAGTGGCAGACCTTTAAGAACGGTGAGCAGTCCGATTAAATTACCATATGTCCGTCCGGTTTTTCCACGTAGCAGCTCAGGTACGTCTGGATTTTTCTTTTGCGGCATAATACTTGAACCTGTGCAAAACGAATCATCCAACTCGACGAACTGAAACTCCTGGCTCGACCAAATGACAAGCTCTTCGGATAATCTGGAAATATGGGTCATGATTATTGAACCAATCGATAAAAACTCAAGGATAAAGTCGCGATCACTGACAGCATCCATACTATTAGGATAAACCGTTTCAAAACCTAACAGTTCCGCGACACGTTCACGGTTGATCGGAAACGTCGTTCCTGCCAATGCTCCTGAACCAAGAGGCAGCCAATTGATACGCTTCAAACTATCAATCAATCTCTCTTTATCACGTTCAAACATCCAAAAATAAGCCATTAAATGATGGGCAAAGGATACAGGCTGGGCACGCTGCAGGTGAGTATACCCAGGAATTAACGTTTGGACATTCTCTTTCGCCTGCTCAATTAATGCCTGCTGGACATCTTCTATTAATTTAATCAGCTCAGTTGTTTTCGTTCTTAAGTATAGGTGCATGTCGGTGGCCACCTGATCATTACGGCTTCTCCCTGTATGGAGCTTTCCTCCCACCGGACCAATTTTTTCTATTAATAACTTTTCAATATTCATATGGATATCTTCATCTTCAACTAAAAACTCTACCGCGTTATCGTCGACCATTTTCTTGATGGAGAGTAGTCCGTCCTTAATCTTTATAGCATCCTCCATTGGAATAATACCGCACTCACCCAGCATTTGCACATGGGCAAGACTTCCTGCGATATCCTCCTTAGCTAGCTTTTGATCAAAAGTAATTGAGGCTGTAAATTCCTCAACTAGCTTATTCGTTTCTTTCGTAAAACGGCCGCCCCATAACTTAGACATTGATTGCTCCCCCTTAACCTAACAAGACAGCCCTCGAAAAAGGATTCGAGGGCAATCCGAATTATTTTAAAATTGATTCCTTTTTATTCACTTCTGAATAGACCTTTGTTGGCAGACCCCAAATCTTAATAAATCCTACTGCGGCATTATGATCAAACGCATCACCTTTGGAATACGTTGCTAATTCCTCGTTGTATAAGCTGTAAGGTGACTTTCTGCCCACAACCGTATGATTACCTTTATGAAGCTTGACACGAATTGTTCCAGAAACGTTCTTTTGAGTTTCATTAATAAATGCATCAAGTGCTGGTTTTATCGGAGAATACCAAAGTCCTTCGTAAATGATCTTAGACATTTGCTGTTCAACCTGTGTCTTAAATTGTGTAACCTCACGAGTTAGAGTTAAAAACTCTAATTCTTTATGGGCATTGATTAAAATTAGCGCAGCAGGATTTTCGTACACTTCACGAGATTTAATTCCTACTAGTCTATTTTCAATATGATCAATACGGCCAACACCGTGCTTGCCGCCAAGCGCATTTAAGGTTTCAATTAATTGAACAAGTGGGAGTTTCTCACCGTTAAGGGCAACAGGTACCCCCTGTTCAAATTCAATTTCAACATACTCCGCTGCATCTGGTGTAAGTTCAATTGGATTCGTCCAATCAAAGGCTGCTTCTGGCGCCTCAGCCCATGGATCCTCTAGAACTCCGGCCTCACAAGCACGTCCCCAGATATTGGCATCAATTGAAAATGGATTATCTAAATCGACTGGGATTGGAATTCCGTTCTCCTCAGCATATTTGATTTCTTCGTCACGTGTCATTCCCCATTCACGAACAGGGGCAACAACTTTTAAACTTGGGTTCAATGCTTGGATGGAAACTTCAAAACGTACTTGGTCATTTCCTTTACCTGTGCAGCCATGAGCAACAGCAGTAGCCCCCTCTTTTTCAGCTACCTCCACTAATAGTTTTGAAATAAGCGGTCTAGATAAAGCTGAAGATAATGGATATTTTCCTTCATATAAGCAATTAGCTTTTAATGCTGGTAAAATATATTCCTTTGCTAATAATTCTTTAGCATCGATCATATAGGCTTTAATGGCTCCGACATTCAGTGCCTTATTTTTGATGGCTTCTAAGTCTTTTCCTTCACCGACATCTAGACCTAATGCAATTACATCGTAGCCATATTTTTCTTGAATCCATTTTACTGAAACTGATGTATCTAAACCGCCTGAGTAGGCTAAAATGATTTTTTCTTTTGCCATTGTTATTATTCTCCTCTTACTGTATGTGTATTTTTATTCAACCAATAGAATTATTATACAACAAATCTCATGGAAAAGGAAACAATTATGCTAGTAAAAGTTTTAAAATTGCTTTCTGGGCATGAAGACGGTTCTCAGCTTCATCAAAAACCACTGAATGAGGACCATCGATGACCTCTGCTGTTACCTCTTCGCCTCGATGGGCGGGCAAGCAATGCAAAAAGATATAGTCCTCCTTTGCATTCTTACAAAGTTCATTATTTACTTGAAATCCATGGAATGCCTCGAGTCTTTTTGAAGTTTCCTCTTCCTGCCCCATACTGGTCCAGACATCTGTTACGATGACATCTGCATCTTTAACAGCTTCTAGCGGATCATTTGTAATCACGAGCTTACATCCAGTTTGTTTTCCAACTTTAATTGCCTTCTCTGTTATTTCTCCATCAGGCAAATATCCTGGTGGACTGGCAATGCTAATATCCATTCCAACCTTCATCGCGCCTTCCATTAAAGAATGAGCCATATTGTTATTGCCGTCCCCTATATAGCACATCTTTAAGCCGGACAGTTTCCCTTTATGCTCAAGAATCGTTAAAAGGTCTGCTAACACTTGGGTAGGGTGCTGCAGGTCAGTTAAACCATTAATAACTGGTACTGTTGCATGCTCAGCTAATTCTTCGACTGAATCGTGTGAAAACGTTCGAATCATTAATCCGTCCACATAGCGCGACAACACTTTTGCGGTATCAAAAATACTTTCTCCTCTTCCAAGCTGAATATCCTTTGAACTTAAGAATATTGCATGACCGCCTAACTGCAGCATCCCTACCTCAAATGATACCCTTGTACGGGTGGATGATTTTTCAAAAATCATCCCTAAAACCTTCCCGCTTAAATACGGATGCGGTTTTCCTTGTTTTTGGAGCTTTTTCATCTCTATCGCCTCGTTTAGAAGATAGAGGATTTCATCTGTACTAAAATCGGAAAGCTGTAAAAAGCCCTTTCCTTTAAGTTTCGGCTTATTTATATTACTAATTTCATTTAATTTAATGGCCTCACCCATGAACGGCACCTCTCTCTTCCAACTTGTAATATTCATTCATAGATCGAACCTCAGAATCGGATTGAGATCCTTTTTCCAGGCCGATTATCGCTTCAATTGTATCTAAGTGTGTAAATACTGGTACCTTGTAGCGAACAGCATGCTCGCGAATCTGGAAACCAAATTTAATTTTATTTCGTCCTTGATTCGGTATATTTATGACAGCCTTCATGGACTGTTTTCGGAAAAGTTCAATGACTTCTGCATCGTCCTTAATCACTTTTTCAACATCAATTCCATGGTTTTGGAAATATGAAGCAGTCCCCTCGGTAGCAACAATCTTGTATTGTTTTATTACAAGTTCTTGAATGATAGGAAGTGATGCTTGCTTATCTCGATCAGAAATGGAACAGAAAATATAATTTTCACCTTGTTGCCAGCCAAGAGTAGGAATCGACTTTTCAAGTGCCTCTTGATAGGTTACTCCCATGCCAAGCGCTTCACCTGTTGATTTCATTTCTGGTCCTAGCACATGGTCAACACCTTTTAGTTTACTTGATGAAAAAACAGGTGTTTTTACTGAAAAATAGGATGGCTCATCCATTAGTCCCTTTGTTGAACATAGATCTGAGAGGGTCTCTCCTAATTGAACGCGTGTCGCCCATTCAATCATCGGAATTCCTGTGACCTTACTCATGATTGGCACTGTTCTAGAAGAACGCGGATTGACTTCAAGCACATTAACCTGGCCTTCATAGATAACAAATTGAATGTTCATGATTCCAATAACTGGTGCTGAATTTGCAATTTTTTCTGCATAATCTATTAACGTTTCTTTAATTTTCTCTGACAGTGAAATCGGCGGGAACACCGAGATGCTATCCCCTGAATGGACCCCAGCTTTTTCTATATGTTCAAAGATACCTGGGACGACGATATTTTCCCCATCACATATGACATCAATCTCGCACTCTAATCCAGGTAAGTATTTATCTACTAATAATGGCCACATCGTTGCTTGCGAATTTTTCTCAAGTTGCAGTATATACTGGCTCAATTCCGCTTCTGAAAAAATAGTAAACATTGATTGGCCGCCAATGACATAGGATGGGCGCACAAGGACTGGATAACCAAGTTTAGTGGCTGCTTCTATTAATTCGTCAGAATGCGAAACGGTTTGACCCTCTATATGCGGAATGTTTAAGTCTTCAAGCAACTGGTAAAATTCTTTACGATCTTCTAAGCGATCGACATTTTTTACCGTAGTACCTAAAATTTTGATCCCTTCTTCTTCCAAATCATGGGCTAGATTTATAGCTGTTTGGCCGCCGAACTGAATCAATACACCTTCCACCTGTTCTTTTTCGATGACATGAAGTACATCCTCTGCTGCGAGTGGTTCAAAATAAAGGCGGTCTGCAATCGAATAATCGGTACTAACAGTCTCAGGGTTGTTATTGATAACAACCGCTTCAAAGCCCTTTTTCTTGATCGCATTTGCCGCATGCACTGAACAATAATCAAATTCAATCCCTTGGCCGATTCGAATTGGGCCAGAGCCAATGACAAGAATCTTTTTCTTGCTCGACACTTCAACTTCATCAAACCCGTGCCAGGTTGAATAATAGTAAGGTGTAACAGCATCAAACTCAGCTGAACAGGTATCAACCATTTTATAACCAGGTTTCCAGTTGAGTTCTTTCCACTTGCTTCTTACCTGCTTTTCAGGAATAGCATATATTTGAGATAAGAGCTTGTCGGAAATATTATTTCGCTTTGCTACCTTAAGCAAGGAAACTGGAACATCGCTCCAATTATAGGAAGCTAATTCCGTTTCTAACGTAACGATTGAGCTAATTTTGTGTAAAAACCATGGATCAATCTCGGTCAACTGTCGAACATTTTCAAGTGAGATCCCTCTTCTAAGCGATTCTGCAATGATGAATAATCGCTGATCATTTGCTTGTTTAAGAAGTTCAAGCAAGTTCTTTTCATCAATTAATTTATTTCCCTCGAGGCAAAGTCCATAAACGTTCATTTCCATCGAGCGAATGGCTTTGTTTAAGGCCCCTTCAAATGTCCGATCAATCGCCATGACTTCCCCAGTTGCCTTCATTTGCGTTCCTAAGGTCCGGTCCGCTTCAGGGAATTTGTCAAAAGGAAAGCGAGGTAGTTTTACCACAATATAATCAATCGCTGGCTCAAATGATGCAAAGGTATTACCTGTTATCGGATTCACAATCTCATCCAAATGATACCCAATCGCACACTTCGCTGCCATCCTGGCAATGGGATAACCAGTCGCTTTAGATGCAAGTGCAGAAGAACGGCTCACCCTTGGATTTACTTCGATAATGTAATACTGATTCGATGCCGGATGAAGAGCAAACTGGATGTTACAACCACCGATAATCTTTAATTCTTTAATAACTTTTATAGAAGAAT
The DNA here is from genome assembly GCF_018613095.1 of Bacillus sp. ISL-75. Classification (NCBI taxonomy): domain Bacteria; kingdom Bacillati; phylum Bacillota; class Bacilli; order Caryophanales; family Bacillaceae; genus Bacillus; species Bacillus sp. ISL-75. The sequence goes on along the minus strand of NZ_JAGGQX010000025.1, from coordinate 59,020 downwards.
CACGAAGCATTTGATATTGGACATCTGTTAATGTTTGCGACGGAGCAACGACAATGGAATCCCCTGTATGAACACCGACTGGATCCATATTTTCCATATTGCAAACGATGATGCAGGTGTCATTGTCGTCTCTCATGACTTCATACTCAATTTCTTTCCAGCCTTTGATACTTCTTTCTACCAACACCTGCTGAATCGGACTTGCCGCTAAGCCTTTTTTTAGAACAGTTTCCAGTTCTTCATCATTATAAGCAAAGCCGCCTCCATCCCCTCCAAGTGTATACGCAGGGCGAATGATGACTGGAAATCCAATTTCCTTTACAAAGGACACGCCTTCCTCAAAGCTGTGAATAATCGCGGACTCTGGAATTGGTTCACCAATTTTAATCATCAAGTTACGGAACTTTTCTCTGTCCTCACCATTTTTGATAGACTCAACAGATGTTCCTAATAATTCAACATTGTATTTTTCTAAAATATTTTGTTCGTAAAGCTGCACAGTTAAATTCAGACCCGTTTGGCCGCCTAGTGTACCAATAATTCCATCTGGTTTTTCTTTCTTGATGATTTTTTCAATGGTTTCAACGTTAAGCGGTTCAATATATACCTTATCGGCAACGGCTTCATCTGTCATGATGGTGGCCGGGTTATTATTAATTAAAACAACTTCAATTCCTTCTTCTTTCAAGGCTATACATGCCTGTGTACCTGCATAATCAAATTCTGCAGCCTGCCCAATAACAATTGGACCTGATCCAATCACTAGTACCTTTTTTAAACTTTTATTTAATGGCATAAACAGTCTCTCCCATAGAAGCTATCTGAGTTACGAAATTTTTTAAAATATATTCTGTATCGCTTGGTCCTGGATGGGCTTCAGGATGAAATTGCACGGTTTGTATCTGATGGTTCTTATGCATTAGCCCCTCAATCGAACGGTCATTTACGTTTCGGTAGGTGACATCGAATTCCTTGTTGTCAATACTTTCTTCAACTACAACATAGCCATGATTTTGTGCTGTGATTTTCACTTTTCCAGTCGTAAGTTCCTTAACTGGATGATTACCACCGCGATGCCCATAGGCTAGTTTTTTTGTTTTAGCCCCATATGCAAGGGCGATTAATTGATGCCCAAGACAAATGCCCAGTGTAGGATAGTTCTGACTTATTTTTTTTATTTCTGGAAACCATTTTTTTAATTCCATTGGGTCCCCAGGTCCATTACTGAACAGGACACCATCTGGATTCAAGGCCTTTATTTTTTCATAAGGTGTATTGTATGGGACGATTGTTACCGCACAGTTTTCATCTAGCAGGGCGTTGAGAATCGACTTTTTAAATCCATAATCCATGAGCACCACATGTGGCCCTTGGTTTTTGAAATATTGTATTTTTTTAGTTGATACTTTCTCCACCCAAAATGAAGATTTTTCTGGTGCTGATATTTCGCCATTCTTGGACTGGCTTAAATACCCTTTTACCGTCCCACGGCTGCGAATGGTTTTTACTAAAAGACGCGTATCAATTCCTGCAATCCCAGGAACTCCTGCCTGCTTTAGTTTTTCCGAGAATTTATTTACGGATTGATAATGGCTCGGTGTTTCACATAAATCACCGATAATCACCCCTGATAATGCTGGTGTGATGCTCTCATCATCGATTGCGTTAACCCCATAATTACCTATAATGGGATAACAGAAGGTAATGATTTGTCCTGCGTATGATGGATCTGTGATAATCTCTTGATACCCAGTCATGCTTGTATTAAAAACCACTTCTCCTAGAGACTCTTTTTCGGCACCAATTAGTACCCCCTCAAATACTTCTCCCGTTTCCAAAGTAAGGTATCCATTCTGCAACATACTCACTCGCCTTTCTCAATACCTTGGAAAGTTATTTCCAATGCTTTAATAAATTCATTTATTTCTTCCTTTGTTACTGTTAACGGTGGTAAAATTCTCACTACATTTGGTCCGGCTGTTAAGATAAGAAGATGGTTTTCGATTGCCTTTTGAACAATTCCTAAAGCATTCGTTTCGACGACCATCCCCTTTAATAGTCCGAGTCCGCGGATATCTTTTATAAAAGAGTACTTTTCCTTCAGTTCGTGTAACTTTTTATCTAAGTACCCTGAAATTTCGTTGGCGTTATTTAATAAATTACTTTCAGTAATATGTGTAACAGTCGCGAGTCCTGCTGCTGTTGCTAATGGATTTCCTCCAAAAGTACTGCCGTGGCTTCCTGGGTCAAATCCTTTAGCGGCTTCTTCTTTTGCGATAATTGCCCCAATTGGAAAACCTGAACCAAGTCCCTTTGCAATGCTAATGACATCGGGCTCTATACCGTATTGTTCATATGCAAACAGTGTGCCTGTTCTACCGATCCCTGTTTGGATTTCGTCCACCATCAGGAGGATTTCTCTTTCTTGGCAAATTTTTGCAAGTTTACTAACCCATTCTTGGTTCGCTGGGATGACTCCACCTTCGCCTTGAACAAGCTCAAGGAGAACGGCTGCAGGCTCGAGTGTATAGAGCAGTTCTAGTGCTTCTTCATCATTAAAAGGAAGATAATTAAACCCGGATACTAATGGAAAAAATCCTTGCTGAATTTTTTCTTGTCCTGTTGCCGATAAGGTGGCTAGCGTTCTACCATGAAAGGATTGCTGAAACGTTACTATTTCAGGTGATTCCTTCCCCTTCACTTTGTTAGCATACCTTCTAGCTAACTTGATCGCTGCCTCATTTGCTTCCGCCCCACTGTTACAAAAGAAAACTTGGTCTCCACAACTATTGGCAGTAAGAAGAGCGGCCAATCGCTGCTGATTCGGTATGTTATAGAGGTTTGAACAGTGCCAAAGATTCTGTAATTGCTCCTCAAGTGCTTCTTTTACGACATCAGGTACATGCCCTAGGTTACAGGTCGCTATACCGGAAGTGAAATCTAAATACTGAGTACCCTTTTCATCCCAAACATAGCTTCCCTTCCCTTTAACGACAGTAACAGGGAATCGACTGTATGTTGCCATCACTGGAGAGGCTAGGGAGATTGAATTATTGATTGACATTACGCGATCCCCTCTTCTAAGACAATTTTTGTGCCAGTCATTTTACCATTTGTATAATCTATTAAGCTACTTTTTTCAGAGCCATTGATGATACCCACTTCGGGTATTTTGTGGACAAGACCATCAATTGCGGCTTTTACTTTGGGAATCATTCCCCCATAAATAGTCTTATTATTTATCAGTTCCTCGATTGTTGCCTTTGAGACTTTATCAAGTTTTGTCTTAGCACCATTTTTCTCAACTAGGATTCCAGGGATATCACTGATAAAACATAGGTTTGCTCCTAAAGCTTTGGCTATAGCTGAGGCAGCAATATCACCATTAATGTTATATCGTTGTCCACCTGCATCGATGCCGACTGGAGAAATTACAGGAACATTTCCTTGGGCAATGATTCCTTCGATTACTCCGTGGTTAACACCAATTACTTCCCCAACAAATCCTAATTTATCCGCATTTTTGGTTGGTTCAGCTTGTAAAAGGCAACCATCCACGCCACTTACGCCAATGGCCTTTCCCCCAACTTCGATAATGTTCCGAACAACTTGTTTGTTAACTGAACCGCTTAATACCATTTCCACTATATCTAACACTTCGTGATTGGTTACCCTAAGACCATTCACGAAGGTGGTTTCGACGTTTAGATTTTTTAATAACGATGTGATTAGTGGACCGCCGCCATGAACGATGATCGGTATCCATTCACCCGATGCATGAAGTGAAACAATATCTTCATAAAAGGATCTTGGGAGATTATCTAACACACTTCCGCCGCACTTAATGACTATATATTTCATTTTCAGGTCCTCCCTTACGTGCGGTAAGATGCGTTGATTTTCACATAATCATAAGTTAAATCGCATCCCCAGGCTGTAGCGTTATATTTACCTTGATTTAATTCAACACTTAATTTAACATTTTCCGACTCTAAGTATTCCTTCACTTCTTCCTCAACAAAGTTGCTCGGAAGTCCATTTTCGAATACTGTAAATGGTCCAATTGCCACCTTAATTGCGTTAGGTTCAACTGGTACACCACTGTAGCCAATTGCAGTAACAATTCTTCCCCAGTTTGGATCCGTTCCATAAATTGCAGTTTTAACTAGGTTGGATGAAATAATCGCTTTACCGACTGCACTTGCTGCGTTTTGACTGTAGGCACCATTTACTTGAACTTCTACTAGTTTTGTAGCACCTTCACCATCTCTTGCAATTTTTTTAGCAAGTGACTCACAAACGATTTTTAACCCTTGTTTAAAAATATTCCATTCAGGGTGATCTTTAGTTAGTGGTTCATTATCAGCCAAGCCATTTGCCATAACTAAAACCATATCGTTCGTACTTGTATCACCATCAACCGTAATCATATTGAAAGTTTGATTAGTTATATCTCTCAATGCTCCAAGCAGGTCTTCCTGGGCAATGTTTGCATCTGTTGTTACAAATCCGAGCATGGTAGCCATGTTAGGGTGAATCATTCCAGAACCCTTTGAGGTACCGCCAATGGAAACTGTTTTTCCATCGACTTTCATTTGCACTGCTATATGTTTGATACAAGTGTCAGTTGTTAGGATCGCATTCATAAAATTATTTTCATTTTCATTATCTTTATTTAGGATTTGTTTTATCCCTGCATTTACTTTATCCATCGGCAGTAGTTCCCCGATCACTCCCGTTGAAGTAACCGCTACGAGATGGTCTTGTATTCCCAGTTCGCTTGCAAAGCCCTTTTGCATAGCGAATGCATCAAGTAAACCTTGCTCTCCTGTACAGGCATTGGCATTCCCAGAGTTTACGATAATTGCTTGAATCTTATTTTCTTTTGCGATACTTTCCTGGGTAACTAACAATGGAGCTGCTTGAAAGGTGTTGGTTGTATACACTCCTGCAGATGTTGCAGGAACTTCTGAAACGATATATCCCAGATCAAGTCTCTTTCTTTTTATTCCACAATGCATGCCGCCTGCTTTGTATCCTTTAGGTAAGGTCACACTACCTTCTTCTATAATTACGATTTCATTTGTTGATGTAGCTTGTGTCAATTTAATTTCCCCCTTCAAATTTCCCTTCGTTCTATACATAAAAGGTAGTAGTTTTACTTATGGATACATTGGAATGTCTGTAAGCCCTGTTCGCTCATCCCAGCCATTCATCAAATTCACATTTTGGATGGCCTGCCCGGCAGCCCCTTTAACTAAATTATCGATAACTGAAATGATGGTCAGGCGGTTAGTTCTTTCGTCAACATGTAGGCCGATATCGCAATAATTTGAACCGAGTACCTCTTTTGTTGATGGTACATTTCCTTCTGGCCGCACTCTTATAAAATGAGAATCTTGATAAAATTGTTTATATAAATCTATAATTTTTTTTGATGAAATTTCTTCTGTTAGATTCACGTACATCGTGCACATGATTCCCCTTGTCATTGGAACAAGATGGGTAGTAAATGAAATGGTAATTGGATTACCGCTCTCATCTGAAAGTACTTGCTCAATTTCCGGAATATGTTGATGTGCTCCTAGTTTATAAGCTTTTAAGTTTTCATTGATTTCCGAATAATGGGCTGTTAAGGAAAGTCCTCTTCCAGCGCCAGAAACACCAGATTTTGCATCAATGATAATCGACTTTTCATCAGCCAAATTTGTTTTTAATATCGGAATAAGACCGAGTGTAGTCGCAGTCGGATAACAGCCCGGATTGGCTATTAATTTGGCCGGCTTTATTTGGTCTGGATAAATTTCGCTCAAACCATAGGTTGCTTGGTTTAAATATTTCTCCTCAGCAGGTGAGTGTTTATACCAAGTTTCGAATTCTTCAGCAGACCTTAGCCGGAAATCACCGGATAAATCTATACTTTTAATCCCTCTATCAACTAGTTGTGGCAAAAGTTTACTGCTCACACCTGATGGGGTTGCAAAAAATACAATATCATTCTTTTCAGACAATCTATCAACATCAAAGGTTTCTAGAGGTTGATCAACAATCTCAGAAAGATGTGGATAAATTCCGCTAAAGCTTGACCCTGATTGTGAGTTTGAAATAACTGAACCAATCTCCAAATAAGGGTGTTTATTGATTAACCTCACTAACTCAATTGATCCATAACCGGTACCACCAATAATTGCAGCCTTCAATTTACCCAACTCCTAAGTGTCATTCATAATGTATTATTATACATACATATATATAATTATTCAATAAAAAAACAGCTTAATTTTCTATTTTTATTGAAAATAATTGCCCATTTTTTTGAAAACGCTTACAAAATAGAATGGTAGATTATACAATTTTTATACATCTTTATGTATGCAAAAGACAGTGAACATGTTAAAGTTCACTGTCTTTTAAAGAACTTCTATATAAAGATTGAATCTATTTAGATATTAAAAAATCTTTTGTATTTATCGGATTGTTCGTCTATGTTTAAATTGTTTCCATTGGAAATGAATGAAACATCCAACACAAAAACCTAGAATGGCTACAAACGCTGCCACGGCGACAAGAATAGTGAACACGTAACCTAAAGTAGACCAACCAAGTAAAAAACTAATAAATCCTATTCCTAGGCATGATACTGCAATCTTTTGATTAAATTGCTGCTGATCCCAATCTTCAGGGATATAGGACTTGGGGGCTTTTCTTAAGAATAGTTTAGCAAATTGTATAACCGGATTATATCCAAATAGCAGCCCAAGTAAACCCGAAATAAACGGTACTAATAAAAACCACTCAATATTAGAAATCCAAGTTAATACAACACTTATAACAATAACCCATTGGTTTGTTCTTACAAGAGGACGAGGGATGGAACGATTATTTTCTGTCACGATTTAATTCCCACCTTTCTTATTGGAATTATATACTTAAAGTCATTTTAACTTGAATGTATTTATTTGTACAGTAATCATTTCTAAAAAAGAAAAGCACCCCAAGGAGTGCTTTTCCAATGATTATAAACTTTCATGTAACAAGTTTAATACACTTCGCAACTCCTTCACATTTACCTGTCCGGGTGCTGAGGCTTTTTTTGCTGCACCAAAAGTAACAGCAGACCCAAATACTTCTCCAGCCAATCGACTTATGACCCCTTTACCTGCCATAGACATGGTAATGAACGGCCTATCCGCAAACTGTTCGTTCATTGTATTTGTTGCATCTAAGAGGGTTAGCACATCGGCTGTACTATTTGGCATTACAGCAATTTTTGGTATATCTCCCCCAAACTCTTGTGCTTTCCGTAACCGCGAGATAATTTCCTCTTTTGTTGGCGTCTTATGAAAATCATGGTTAGAGACAATAACAAAAACATTTTTTGCATGTGCCTTTTCAATTATTGTTTTGACTTCATTTTCATCATTAAATAACTCAACATCAATGATATCCACCAGACCTGTTTCTGCGACCGTCTTGTTTAATTCAAAATAAAAAGAAGTGGTTATTTCCTTATTGCCGCCTTCTTTATGACTTCGAAAGGTAAAGATAAGTGGTGTAGTAGGCAGGAACGTGCGAATTTCAGCAAGAGCCTTTTTCACCTGCTCAAAATCTTCTACTTGGTCAAAAAAGTCTACCCGCCATTCTACTACATCTAAGTCAATTGTTTTTAGAAATTCGGCTTCTTCCTTTAATTGTACGAGTGTTTCTCCCACCAACGGGACACAAATTTTTGGCATTCCTTCCCCAATGACGAGACCTCTAACCGTTACTGTTTTAGTCATTTGTTCCCACTCCTTGTCCCATTCTACATTAGTTTTGATACCTATTTTTCCCTAGATTGAATTTAATTCGTCAATAATTTGGTCAGCAATTTCTTTTGCATCCTTGCTATCAGTTGAAATCTTCAAATGATGGTTAACATAAATATCTTGTCTTTTGTAAAAAAGATCTTCCATTTCCTCAATTGACTTTCCTTTTAAAACAGGTCGGCTCTCTATAATCAGACCTAATCTATCTTTCCAGCCCTCCAATGATAAATCTAGCAGAATAACAATACAAGATTCTAAACAGGTCTTTCTAATTTCTTCTTGTAGGAAGGCACCGCCGCCGACAGAAATAACCTTTTGTTGCTGGGACGCTAGACTTGCAATTAAACTTTTTTCTCTTTCTCTAAAAACTTTCTCACCAAATTCAGAAAAAATTTGGGACACTGGCATGTTGTATTCTTTTTCAATTTGTTCATCAATATCAATAAAATCACGATTTAGTTTATTAGCAACCATCTTGCCGATAGTAGTTTTTCCAACACCCATAAACCCAATAAAAACAATACTCTTATTTCTATTCAACATTTACGCCAAACCCCCAATTGGTAAAACAAATTATTAAGCATAATTATAATGCTATTTTGAGATTTTAGACAATTATTAATTAATCAAAAGTTAATGGTACCTGACACCAAAAGAAAGAGACCCACACAGGAGTCTCTACGTCTATTGTTTCATTTTCGGATCTAGGATGTCCCTCAGCCCATCTCCCATTAAGTTAAATCCGAGCACGGTCAGCATTATAGCGACCCCAGGGAAGAATAACGTCCATGGTGCCTGAGTGATATAATTTTTTGAATCGGCAAGCATTTTTCCCCACTCTGGTGTCGGTGCTTGTGCACCCATTCCAAGGAAACCAAGAGCTGCTGCCTCAATAATTGCTGTGGCAATCGCTAATGTAGCTTGAACGATTACTGGTGATATACTATTAGGTAAAATATGACGGAGAAGAATACGTGAATCTTTCATTCCGACGGCACGGGCAGCCATAATATATTCTTCCTGTTTAACACTTAATACTTTGGAGCGAACAAGTCGTCCAAAGTTCGGTATATTAATAACCGCAATCGCAATCAAAGCATTTTGCAGGGATGGCCCCAAAATAGAAACAACCGCAATCGCCAATAGAATACTTGGAAAAGCTAGCATAATATCAAAAATACGTGAGATAATCGCATCTACCCAGCGGCCGTAATATCCAGCTACAATTCCTAGTAATGTCCCTGCCACAACTGAGCCTAAAACTGAGAAAAAGCCAACCCACAATGATATCCTTGCACCATAAACAATACGAGAAAAAATATCTCGACCAAAGTCGTCTGTCCCAAACCAATGCTCACTTGAAGGTGGGAGCATTCGATCTGCCAACACTTGATCTTTAAAGCTATATGGAGCAATGATAGGAGCGATTATAGCAATGATAATAAAAAAGACCACAATTCCTAAACCTACTACTGCTAATTGGTTTTTATAAAATGAAATCCATGCTTCCTTCCAGGGAGGTGTCAGCTTTTCTTCAACAATTACCGTTGCCATATTTACCGGTTTTTTTGCAAGTTCCGCCACTTTAAGATCCCCCTCCTCTACTTGGTATATTTAATTCGTGGATCAACAAAAACATATAATAGATCCACAATTAAATTAATGAGTACAAAAATTGCCGCAATAATTAATATCCCTGACTGGATAACCGGATAATCTCGATAGCCGATCGCATCATATAGATATCTCCCGATTCCTGGCCAGCCAAAGATTGTTTCCGTCAATATAGCGCCTCCAAGTAAAAGACCGGTTTGCAACCCGATGATAGTTAGAACAGGGATAACGGCATTTTTTAAGGAATGTTTATAAACGACCCAGAACATGCTCAGTCCCTTTGCTCTTGCAGTACGGACATAATCTGACTTCATCACTTCCAGCATGGTTGCGCGGGTCATTCGAGCAATAATCGCCATTGGAATCGTTGCGAGTGCAATGCTAGGTAACACCAAATGCTTAATGACCGTTATAAATTGATCAAATCTTCCTTGTAAAAGGGTATCTATTAAATAAAAATTAGTAATTGCTGCAACGGGATCTCTAACATTCTCTCTTCCTGTCGTTGGAAGCCAGCCTAATTCAATTGAAAATACCCATTGCTCCATTAAACCAAGCCAAAAAATCGGTAATGACACCCCAATCAGTGCAAGAACCATCGCAACATAATCAAACCATGATTTGGAGAACCAAGCACTGACAATTCCTGCATTTACCCCCACTATGATGGCAATTAACATTGCCACTACTGTTAGTTCGGCGGTTGCTGCTAAGTAGGACCATATTTCTTCGTTAATTGGACCCCTTGTCCTGAGTGAGACTCCTAAATCCCCATGAAGTAAAGCATTAATATAATCGGCGTATTGTATGTACCAAGGTCTGTCCAACCCTAATTCCTTTGTTAACGTGACAATTGATTCTGCAGTCGCTCTTTGCCCAAGAATTACCTGAGCGGGATTTCCTGGAATAGCATGGATGATGGCAAAAACCACGAGAGTCATCCCAATTAAAACAGGTATTAAAGAAAACACACGGCGGACTGTATAAGTAAACAAATTTTTCACCTCACTGAAAAGCGTAAGCGCCTGGTTAGATGCTTTAGCTAAACAATTTTTCTACAAAAATACTGAATGTGTTTAGTTAACAAAAGGGGAGGCTAAGCTCCCTCCCCTTTCAGCCATTATTAATTCGGTCTGTTAAACTTGTCTGTTATTTAAATTCAACTTTTGTTAGTGCTTCTGATCCAGTTGGGTGCGGTAAGTAATTTGCGACATCTTTCCCTGCTGCTAACAACGGTGTAGAGTGTACAAGTGGAACCCAAGGGGCATCATCATGAATGATTACTTGTGCTTCCTCATAAAGTTCATTACGCTTTGCTTGATCAATTTCTGTTTGTGCCTTAATTAAAACGTCATGTAATTTGTCATTGCTGTACTGGGAATAGTTATTACTTCCAATACTGTCTTTATCAAGCAATGTATATAAGAAGTTATCAGGGTCACCATTGTCGCCTGTCCAGCCAAGCATGAACATATCAAATTCACCTTTTGCTGCTTTATCTAAGTAAGTTGCCCAGTCCACAGATTGGATTTTGGCTTTGACATTGATTTTGCTTAAGCTCTCTTGAATAACTTCAGCAACTTTTTGTGCTTCAGGCATATATGGGCGAGCTACAGGCATGGCCCATAGGTCAATTTCAAATCCTTTTTCGTATCCAGCTTCTTTCAACAATTGCTTAGCTTTCTCTAAATCATATGGATACGGCTCAACTGCCTTATTATAGCCTTCGATGGAAGGAGGCATTGGATTGACCGCTGCAAGGGCTTTCCCACCATAAAACGCATCAATGATTGATTTTTTATCGACAGCGTAGTTAATCGCCTGACGAACGAGTTTATTATCAAATGGTTTACGAGTGGTTGTTAAACCAATATAACCAACGTTCATTGATGGACGTTCAATTACTTGGAGGTTAGCATTTGATTTAACAGTCGCCTCATCTGAATTGTTTAGTCCATCCATCACGTCAATCTCGCCATTTGCTAGAGCGTTCAAACGTGCAGTATTTTCAGGAATCACGCGGAAAATAACTTTGTTTAACTTAGGCAAGCCTTTTTGCCAGTAGTCAGGGTTCTTCTCAAGCGTAATTGTATCGTTTTCTTTCCACTCATCGAATTTAAATGGACCTGTTCCAACTGGATTTTGTCTAAACTTATCACCGTATTTTTTAACTGCCGCAGGGCTCGCAATTCCAAACGGTGACATGGCTAAGTTCTTAAGGAACGGTGCCTGTGGTCTAAATAATACAAATTGTACTGTATTTACATCAACAGCTTTAACTTCTTTAATTACGTGTCCTTTTTCCCCTTTAAATCCACCAAACATGGTGTAATATGGGAAGCTGTCAGCATTACCATTCATCCAGCGATCGAAGTTAAAAACAACCGCGTCTGCGTTAAAATCAGTACCGTCATGGAATTTAACTCCTTGACGAAGCTTGAATGTGTAAGTTAAACCATCTGGTGTCACTTTCCACGATTCAGCAAGTCCTGGATTAATAGTAGTATCTTGATCACCATATTGAATCAATGTTTCATAAATGTTTTCTGTTACTTTGAATGCTTCACCTTCAGTTGTTGTGATCGGATCTAGAGATGTAGAATCTCCACCACGACCATAAACTAGTGTATCTTTTTTCGAACCACTTCCAGTGGCAGGATCTTTCTTGCCTCCTGCTTCTTCATTTGTTTTGCTGTTACAGCCAACTAGAAACATACTGATGGCTAATAGAGAGATTAACAGCAGTTTAAAAGACCTCTTCTTCATAAGTTTTTTTGCCCCCTTATATTTTTGTTTTTTATCATAAATGCTGCAAATCACTTGTTATATAAGTGACATGCGACAAAATGACCGTTTAGATTTTGTTCCGTAGGTCTAGTCTTTTTACAAATATCCATCACATGTGAGCATCGTGTATGGAAGGCACAACCTGAGGGAGGATTCGCAGGACTTGGAAGTTCTCCTTCTATTAAAATGGTCTCCCTCTTTATATCTGGATCCGGTATTGGCACAGCTGATAGGAGCGCTTTTGTATATGGATGCCTTGGATTTTCATATAGATCTTCACTTTCAGCTAACTCTATTAATCTTCCTAAGTACATCACGCCAACACGGTCACTGATATGGCGTACAACTCCTAAATCATGAGCAATAAATATGTAAGTAAGCTGAAATTCCTTTTGTATGTCCTTCATCAGGTTAAGAACCTGGGCCTGAATGGATACGTCAAGAGCTGAAACAGGCTCATCGGCGATAATTAGTTTTGGTTTGGTCATTAACGCTTTTGCAATTCCAATTCTTTGACGCTGACCGCCGCTAAATTGGTGCGGATACCTTTTGGCATGGTAACTGCTTAAGCCAACCACCTCAAGCATATCTCTCACTTGCTTTTTGCGTTCCTCTTTTGTCCCTATTCCATGAACAATGAGCGGCTCCTCAAGAATCTGTTCGATCGAATGTCTTGGATTAAGCGATGCATAGGGGTCCTGGAATACCATCTGGATATCTCGTCGAGTTTTTCTTAATTCGGATTTTGACATACTAGTAATCTCTTGATCTTCAAAAACAATCCTACCCTCACTTGCTTCAATCAAACGCATGAGCAGACGGCCCGTGGTCGATTTACCGCAACCGCTTTCACCAACGATTCCCAATGTTTCTCCTTTTCTAACGTAAAAGGATACATCATCAACCGCTTTGACTTCTCCTTGTTTGCTTCCAAAAAGGCCGCCTGTAATCGGAAAGTATTTTTTTAATCCATTTACTTCAAGAAGTAACTCTGACATGGTTGTCACTTCCCTTCTTCAATGTATGTAGGAAACAGCGTACTTCATGTCCGTCTTTTTCCGTTTTAAATAAACCTGGTGTTTCTTCTTGGCATTGACCGAATGCCTCTGCACATCTAGCCGCGAACCGGCAGCCCTTTTGGATTGTTCCGGGTGTAGGGACAGTGCCGGGAATACTATAAAGCCGCTCCTTTTTTCCTCTTAAATCAGGGACGGATTTTAATAGGCCCTTTGTATAAGGATGCTGAGGATTTTTGAGTATCGTTCTAACATCACCCTGCTCCACGATTTGCCCAGAATACATGACAATTACGCGTTCACAAATTTCTGCAACGACACCTAAATCATGGGTAATGAGAATAATCGTTGTATTTGTCTTTTTATTTAAGTCCTTCATTAAGGCAAGGATTTGTGCTTGAATTGTTACGTCAAGTGCAGTTGTTGGCTCATCCGCAATTAACACTCTAGGATTGCAGGCCATGGCCATTGCAATCATTACCCGTTGCCGCATACCACCCGATAGTTGATGTGGATGCTCTTTAAGGATTCCTTCTGCTCTTGGAATACCGACAAGTTTTAATAATTCGATACTGCGTACATTTGCTTCTCGCTTTGAAAGGTCTGTATGTAGTCGGATGGCTTCCATTAACTGATTACCAATTGTAAACAACGGATTCAATGAGGTCATAGGCTCTTGGAATATCATTGAAATCTGATTCCCGCGGATTTTTCTCCATTCTTTTTCGGAGATATTTTTCAGGTCTTTTCCTTCAAAAATGATTTCACCATTCTCGATTTTTCCTGGTGGAGAAGGAATCAAACCCATGGTCGCTAAAGAGGTGACACTTTTACCACTCCCCGATTCACCTACAATCCCTAGAATTTCTCCATCCTTTAACTCAAAACTGATACCATCTACTGCCGGCACGAATTTTTTCCCTGATTGAAACGATACTTTTAAGTCCTTAATACGAAGAATAGGATCCTTTTCCACATTTACACCTACCTGTACATAGATTGTTTTTATGTATTCTTTCTAATCAGAAATATAATAATATAATAAATTTTAAAATAATTATGACATATATTACTTTAGAGGTACTATCCATTTTTGTCAATTACGTGAAAAAAGTTCAAAATATTCCAGTACCACATAGTCGCGTTAATGCACTAAGGCATTTTTTTGTGTTATACACCAAATTTTTTCTTTAAATATTAAAATAATAAAAAATATAAAAGGAAATAAAAAAACCCTGTAAGACTATCGCTGTCTTACAGGGAATCTCATCTATTGTAAAAAGTTATTTTTTCATACCCGTATAAATGTGAATGGCATCCCTTAAAAATTCTGCGGTCCCTGGCTGTTGTTTATCATAATAGGCGGTGAATCTTTCATCATCCACATACATTTGTGCCAGACCTGCATGGGCTTCCTTACTATATTCATTCCAATAGTAGCATAACCATTGCTTATGGAGGTCAGCGGCTGTTTGTGCCTTTTCTCCGGCTGGATCCCCTGTTTTAAAAGCTTCAGCTAACGTTTGTGTCAATTTTTCAGCTAGTGCTGTTACCTCAGCATGTTGTTCTTGTGTCATATTCTGAAGTTTGGCATTTGACTTATTAACGGTTTCATCTCCATACTTTTCTCGAATTTCTTTCCCGTATTTTTTCTCATTTTCGTCAATCATTTTTTTCTTAAAACCCTCGAACTTTTCTATATTTGACATTTTCATTCTCCCTTCTGTTACTGCGATCGTTTTATCTACATTCGCAATTAATAATTCTAACTGTTCCTTTTTCTCAAGGAGTTTTTCACGATGTTCTTTAAGTGCTGCAGCGCCATCAAAGTTTGGAGCCGTTACAATTTCTTTTATACTTTCTAAACTGATCCCTAATTCCCTGTAAAATAAGATTTGTTGAAGACGGTCCACCTCCGCTTGACCATAAATTCTGTATCCTGATGAATTGATTCTAGCTGGCTTAAGAATTCCAATTTCATCATAATACCTAAGTGTTCTAGTACTAACACCAGCTAGACTTCCAAGCTTCTGCACTGTATACTCCATTCGTTCACCCCCTTATAAACTAACGATACACCTTTACGCAACGTCAATGTCAATCACTATTATGCCTATTTTTCGAAAAAAAGGTGCCTGACACCACAGATGGACAAATGTCCATCTGTGGTGTCAGGCACCCAATTAAGGTCTATTAGAGTGAAAAGTCCCTCTTATCTGAAATCATTTACTATTTTAAAAAAACTTTCTTTTTCCCCTTCATTAAACTGAAATTCAGTATTATCAATGTTTATAGCCTTTCATAACTTATTTTCCGAAAAAAAGTTTTTGACAATTCAAAACAACAGAAAGTATTATAGTATAATAAAAGGGAGGTTGTAACATGTCAAACATAAATAGACAGAAAATTGTGGATAGTGTACCTCAAACTGGATTTTTCGGACATCCTAAAGGACTATCTACTCTTTTCTTTACTGAATTTTGGGAGCGCTTTTCTTACTATGGAATGAGAGCCATCCTCGTTTTCTATATGTATTATGAAGTTTCTAAAGGTGGATTGGGCATTGATAAAAATCTCGCACTTTCTATCATGTCCATCTATGGATCACTTGTTTATATGTCTGGAATAATTGGCGGCTGGCTTGCTGACCGGGTCTTCGGTTCTTCAAAAGCCGTGTTTTACGGCGGAATCTTGATTATGTTTGGACATATAGCTCTAGCTATTCCTGGCAGTGTTTCTATGTTCTTTGTTTCCATGGTATTGATTGTCCTAGGTACTGGAATGCTTAAACCGAATGTTTCTTCCGCAGTAGGTGAATTATACAGCGAAAAGGACGAACGTCGTGATGCAGGTTTCACTATTTACTATATGAGTATTAACTTGGGAGCATTCTTATCCCCGTTAATCGTTGGATCGGTTGGTAACTTCCACTTAGGTTTTGGAATTGCCGCTGTAGGTATGTTCTTAGGATTAATTGTGTTCAGTCTTACAAAGAAAAAAAATCTAGGTCTTGCAGGAACGATGATTGCCAATCCAATGTCACCTGCAGAAAAGAAAAAAGTCTTCACTTTTATTGGATTAGCTGTAATTATTCTTGCTGTTTTATGTGCAGTATTAATACCAAACGGACTTTTAACTTTTGCTAGCTTTATTAATATTGTTACTTTTCTTGGTATTTTAATTCCGACGATTTATTTCGTTGTGATGTACCGTAGTCCAAAAACAACAGCTGTAGAACGTTCAAGGATTATTGCTTATATCCCGTTATTTATTGCAGCGGTTATGTTCTGGGCAATTCAAGAGCAAGGTTCAACCATCCTTGCAAGTTATGCTGATACTCGTACACAATTACATTTTGCCGGAATTGAAATTAAGCCAGCGTGGTTTCAATCTTTAAACCCGTTATTTATTATTATATTTGCGCCTGTATTTGCTTGGTTGTGGGTTAAATTAGGAAAGCGTCAGCCATCAGTACCTCAAAAGTTCTCATTATCATTATTATTTGCTGGTTTGTCATTCCTAGTTATTCTTATACCTGCTTATTTTGGCGGTACGAATTCATTGGTGAGTCCAATGTGGCTTGTTCTTAGTTATTTAATTGTTGTATTTGGAGAATTATGCATGTCACCTGTTGGTTTGTCAGCGACTACTAAATTAGCCCCTGCAGCCTTTTCAGCACAAACAATGAGCTTATGGTTCTTAGCAAGTGCTGCTGCACAAGCACTAAATGCACAAGTTGTTAAATTCTACACACCTGAAACTGAAATGACCTATTTTGGTGTGATTGGTGGAGCATCCATCGTACTAGGTATTATCCTATTAATGTTAGCACCAAAAATTCAGGGCTACATGAAAGGTATCAGGTAATTATAAAAAAAGGTGCCTAGTCTTCTCATCTATTGATGGTGAAGGCCGGGCACCTTTTTTATTTGTGATAAAATATAGTGTGAACGGAGGAATTCATATGGATCTTAAAGAAAAGGTAAAAAACCTTCCCTCTTCCCCTGGAGTGTATCTTATGAAGGACCCCAGAGCACAGATTATATATGTAGGGAAAGCAAAAAACCTTAAAAATCGTGTGCGGTCTTACTTTCAAAATTCAAAAACCCATCCTAAAAAGATAATAAAGCTAAAAGCAAGCCTAAAGGATTTTGACTATATTCTTACTGACACAGAATTTGAAGCGTTTATGTTAGAATGTAAATTAATCAGTGAAATCAAGCCCATTTTTAATAGAATGATGAAAAATACTCAATCCTATATCTATATTATGATTGAAATGGATGCCGGCTATCATAGAATCAACACTTGTAGCAGTCCTAATAACCCTAACAGTCTTTATTTTGGTCCGTATACAAGCAAACATACTGTCGAAAAGGCGCTCCAAGGTATCAAGGAATTCTATAAGATCTGCTGTAGCAGCCCTTCAAACAAGAACACTCCCTGCTTAAATTATTCCTTAGGTTTATGCCTTGGTATGTGTTTAGGAGGAGATGCACTTGATCGATATAATGAAAACATAACTAAGATTATCGGCTTACTGCATGGCACCGATATGAGCCTGCTTGAAGTTATGGAGCGAAGAATGACAGAGGCTTCTGAAGAATTTGATTTTGAAGTGGCTGCAAAGTATAGAGACACGTTGGATGCCATCCACTCCCTTCTTAATAAAGAAAAAGTGATTGAATTTACGGAAAGTAATAAAAATCTCGCAGTCATTGAGCCCTTAAATGAATATACTTTTAAACTATTCCTAATTAAGAAGAACAAAATACTCTTTTGTGAAAAATATTCATGGTCTGAGAGTGTGTCTATAAGAGAAACAATCAAGACCAATATTTTAACCATTTTTAAAACTACAGAAGTTAATTCAACAAAAAAAGTCAGCAGAGATGAAATTGATGCCGCGCAGATTATCTATAGTTATTTGAAAGGGAGCAACAGCAGTTATATCGTCATTTCTGAACAATTGCTTGATACTAAAAACACAGCTGAATTATACGATGAGATAAACAGATTAATGCAAAAGCTATACGATTAATTGATAAATTAAAAATCTCTCATTAGAATTATGTTCATAGAAGTAAGGCAAAGTGATTTCTTTTTTCAATTCAAAAGAGGTATCGTTTTCTAAATAATAAATATAATCTTCTGATGGGTAATATAAAATCAATTCAATATTACGCTCGGATTTTTCCACCGATAGCAATATATTATTAATGGTTTTCATAAAAATTTGGATCGAAAACGGATTAAAAAAGTAAAATCGATTGTCATTAGGGTTTATTTGGTATTCTTCCGCCAAACCGCAATAAAAATCAATATTGCTATTTCTCGTGTCGGTTTTCTTTAAATAACTAGTTCGATTTTCAATTGCTTCCTGATAGAAATCCTCATTCATTTCAACGCCGACAACCATTGCATTAAATAGATAATGAATAAAAAAGTTTAACCGCCCTTTGCCACACCCAAAGTCAACTATTCGATCACGGCTAGTTAATTTATAGTTGTTAAATAATTCTTCGAGGGCGCTATATGGTGTTGGCTCATAACGATGGTAGTGAAAGGACTTATTAAATCCCTCTTGGTCCCCTCCCGTTTTTATCCCCATTAATTTATCATAATAATATTCTTTCATTGAAAACTCATAACTCCTATCCGAAAGAGTTCATCCCCCACTTTTCGTGAGGGATTCTTTTCAGGCTACTTTAATTGCTTTGCCAAAAGGAACCCTTGGCAAAATAGCTCCAGGTACAAGCCAAATCATTTCATAACTAACATCTTCTATGTCTTCTGAAATAAAGCCGGTTACATCGGTAATATAAAATAGTGTATCGATATTTTCTTCTTTTGCCCACTCAAGCACCAAGGTATACGAAGATTTCCCATGTGTATAGTATTTAATTGTATCACTTTTGACAGGTGATGTACTTCTAATTTTAAAATCCGCTTGCACCAAAATGGTGTCTGGCTTTAATTGTTCAAACAGTTTTACTATGTTATTGATTAATATGCTTGGGGCTTCATTCGTGGAAGTGTCTACAGCTAACGCAACCTTTTTATCTTGACGCTGTTGAATCATTGAAAGTATCGTTTTGTGCCATTTCAACACGACCAACTCCTTTGGAATGTATAAGTGAACCATATTATTTTGGTTTATAAAGAAAAGGTTTATGTTTGGATAATTGCGGTAATCAGAATAACAATAGAAACGTATGCAAGTAAAAAAGAAATGCTCATCTTGGTCTATTCACAGATGAGCACTAAATTTTACTATTCCTTGATTTCATTGAGTTCATCAATCAGTTGTTTGGTTCGTTTCGCATTTCCTTCGGCAAAGTTTTCAAGGCGTTCCTTTAGTTCATCATCATCATGAATTCGCTCTGCCGTTATTAGATATGTCCGCATTAAATTTTCTTCCGTTTCGATTGAATCTTCAAGAACGTCTTTAAGTTTCTCCTTTTCTTCTCCATTTTTACCATTAAACAAATTTATACCCATTGGAAAACCCTCCTTTTCATCTTTATCTTTCTCTTTTCCATTCCAGATATCCAGCCTAGTTAACATATTCAAACTTGCCACACTTAATTAAATCGTGTAAGATTAAATCGTAGGCGATTCAATCTAAAAAATTCCATAGTAAAAACCAAGGGGGAGACTCAATTGACAACGATTTATGATTTTAGTGTAAAGATGACTAATGGTGAGGAAAAATCATTAATGGATTATGAAGGCAAGCCTTTACTTATTGTGAATACTGCAAGTAAATGTGGGTTAACACCTCAATTCAAAGGACTTCAAGAATTATATGAAAAGTTTAATGAGAATGGTTTAGAGATTTTAGGTTTCCCTTGTGATCAATTCAATAATCAAGAATTTGATAATATTGAAGAGACAACACAGTTCTGCCAATTAAACTACGGGGTAACCTTTCCAATATTCGCTAAAATTGATGTAAATGGCAATAATACTGATCCCCTATTTACTTATTTAAAGAACCAGAAACCAGGTGCTCTTACAAAAAATATAAAATGGAATTTCACAAAATTTCTAGTCGACTCTAGGGGTCAGGTGATCGAACGGTATGCCCCCACGACTGAACCAAGCAGAATTGAGAAGGATATAAAAAGATTATTTTCATAATTATTTTAAAGTAAGGTGATTATCTTGGAAGACTTCATGTTATTAAAAAACCAACTATGCTTTGCCGTTTATGAAACAGCAAGTGAATTCAATAAGTTATATTCCAGCACACTTCAACCTTATGGATTAACCTATCCTCAATACTTAGTTCTATTAGCATTATGGGAAAAAGATGGTGTAACGGTTAAAGAAATAGGAGAAAAATTGAGTTTAGGTACAGGAACATTGACTCCCATGCTATCAAGAATGGAAGCAAACGGATGGCTTAGAAAAGAACGTTCAAAGGCAGATGAAAGAAAAGTCTATATCCATTTACAAAAGAAAGCACTGGAAGAAAAACAAGCTATTACAAAAACAGTTGGTGAAGAAATACAATCCTGTAATATTGAACTCGAGGAATATAAACAATTAATGGTGCGATTGAATCAATTGCATAGTAAGTTGAAAGAACGGGAACATTAACCTTACAACATGGTTTAAAAATACTTCCATTCACAAAAACAACACTTTTTTTCAAGTGTTGTTTTTTAGTATTATTTAATTGAAGATATTTTTCGTATGGTCGGTTGGTCTTTGATCGCCTGTGCTGGAAATTGATAGACAGATGGATTCCGTATACAGAGCTGCTCCCACGCGTCAACACAGTGAGGGTCAAAATATGGGTTCCCATATTTTCTATAATGTACTTCATTGCTTCCCCATGTGTCCATGATTTACGGTAAGAACGTTCTGAAGTCAGTGCATCATATACGTCTACAACTGCCACTATTCTTGCAAAGTATGGGATGTTGGTCCCTTTTAATCTGTCTGGATATCCGCTAAACTGTTCACTAAAAACCCGATTGCTATAATTTGCGATCGGGTATCTGTCTTTATTATAAAAAAAGAAATGACGCTAACGATTTACCTTTTAGGTAAGGACACCCATGTGCTTTCAAGCCATGTATCAAAGTCAGCACCCTTATCACCTTCGTAAGTATCATATACATCAAGTCTCATCTTCTGTATCTTCTCTTTGAACTCTTCATAGCTATGATCTTCAGGTAAACTCTTCTTAATTCTTACCAAGATTTTCGTTATATCTTTAATCAAGTCACCTTTTTTTCTTTGCGGTAATTGAACATCTTCCCCTAATTTTTTCAACTGACGGAATGCAGCTTCTTGAATCTTATATACGGAATCATTATTCATTACACGCATTAATATATCGACAATATGTTTGTTCTTCCACTTTCCTAACTCTTCAACAGCATCTAAACGTTCCCTCCAATTAGATGTTCGACTAGCCTGCTTTTTTAATTCCTCATAATTTTCAGGTAACGTATTTTTTTCTTCAGTTTTTTTCAAATAATCCAATCTCCTTCTCTTCATATATAATTCGACCATACCTTATACAAGATTTGAGTGTAATATTTATAATGATTGATGTCAATTTACACTTTAATAAACTGAAAAAACAGTAGGTAGGTTATGTCCAGTTTAAAAAAAGCAAGTAGACTTGTCCAAACTTAGACTTTGTCTACTTGCTATTGCCTCCATGACTGGAGATCTATAAACTGTATCTAACCATTGGATTATTAAACAATCCCCGTTACCAAATATACTAAAATGATAAAGAAAGCAGCGATTGTTTTAATAATGGTAACAGCGAAAATGTCACGGTAGGACTGCTTATGTGTTAAGCCTGTGATCGCAAGCAACGTAATGACGGCCCCGTTATGTGGAAGTGTATCCATACCCCCTGAAGCCATGGAAATTACGCGGTGCATTACTTCAAGCGGGATACCGAATTGAGTTGCTAGTTCAATATATTTATCTGCCATAATCCCAAGTGAAATGGCGATACCAGCCGATGCGGAACCAGAAATAGCAGATAGAACATTGGTTGTAACTGCCCCATTTAATAGAGGATTCGTAAATAATTTAGCAATTCCATCTCTCGCCATCGTAAAACCAGGAAGGTTTGAAATTACCGCCCCAAAACCATATTCTGTTGCAGAGTTCATGATGGCTAATAATGCACCAGCAATACCCAGATTCATGCCATCCTTGAAGTTCATAACAACGGGTTTACGATTGTATAAAATGGTCGTAAGAATACCGACAATAAGAGCAATTTCAACTGACCAAATACCCACAACCTGGGAAGTTTCAACATTTGGAAAATTTAAGCCAATCTTAGAAAAATCAAAGCCGTTAGGATACCATTTTGGAATCCATGTGGTTAGCACTTTATTTAAGACACCGACAAGGACTACTGGAACAAATGCCAAGATTTTACGGGCTATACTTTCATTTTGGTCTAAATCAATGTCGATCTGTTTTTCTTTGATTGTGCCGAAACTAAAATAGCCTTCGCCCGCTTTTTCTGCCTTTTTACGACGTGAATTTAAATAGAGCATCCCAAGTATGAAGATAAAAATTGCCCCAATTATTCCAAGAGTAGGCGCGGCGTAAAGATCTGTTTTGAAAAATGTAGTTGGGATAACGTTTTGCACCTGAGGTGAACCAGGAAGTGCGTCCATCGTAAAGGTAAATGAACCAAGTGCAATCGTCCCTGGAATCAATCGTTTCGGAATATCTGACTGTCTGAATAAATGCGCTGCAAATGGATAAACAGCAAAAGCAACAACGACTAAACTTATGCCACTGTATGTTAGAATCGCACACAATAAAACGATAACTAACATTGCACGTTTACGTCCTACTAACTGAATAAGGGTAGATGCAATTGAACGGGCTAATCCTGACATTTCTACCACTTTACCGAAAATAGCCCCTAATAGGAAAATTGGAAAGTATAGTTTAATATATTCAACCATTTTCCCCATAAATACGTTGGAGAAAAACGGAAGAACCCAATCTGGGTCTGTTAAAAAGACGGCGAATAATGCACATAACGGTGCAAACATGATAACTGAAAATCCCCGGTATGCAATAAACATTAACATTCCGAGTGCTAATAATATAATAACTAATTCCATAAAATTTCTCCTCTATTCCTAGGATGTAAATTCCAACTAAGATGAAATTAAGACGGTGATCTATCTCTTCTTAAAGGTAAAACGCTTACACAAGCAGTGAACATTTTAAAATAAAATTAAAATCATTCCGATATAAGGTAGTCGATGGAGGTGGGAACAGTTTAGTCCCCTCTTCCATCAACTCTATTAATTTTTTAATGTTCTATAAATCTATTTGTAATGGGTTATAACTATTAGGCCAAGACTATTTTTGACTTGCTTTTAGCAATCTCTGCAGCCACTTCAACAATCATATCCTCTTGACCGCCAACTACTTTACGCTTTCCTAGTTCAATTAAAATATCACGTGAATCCACACCAAATTTTGCAGCTGCACGTTTTGCATGAAGAGCAAAGCTAGAATATACACCAGCATATCCGAGTGTTAGGCTGTCTTTTGTGATTTCTTGTGGTACTTGTAAAAGTGGTGCCACAATGTCCTCAGCTAAGTCCATCATTTTATATAAATCTACCCCTGTTTTAATACCCATCCGTTCGCAAACTGCTACAAGTACTTCTGTTTGTGTATTACCGGCACCAGCACCAAGGCAACGAACACTGCCATCAATACGAGTAGCACCTTCTTCGATTGCGGCAAGTGTATTGGCCATCGCTAAAGATAAATTGTTATGACCATGGAAACCAACATTAACGCCAATGGATTGTTTAAGAGCACGAATACGTTCGCGAACTTGGTCTGGAAGTAAGTAACCTGCAGAGTCAACAACGTATACTGAATCTGCTCCATAGCTTTCCATTAATTTAGCCTGTTCTACTAATTTAGCAACAGGTGCCATATGGTTCATCATTAAGAATCCAACTGTTTCCATCCCTAATTCTTTTGCGTAGGCAATGTGTTGTGGTGCCACATCTGCTTCTGTTACATGTGTTGCAATACGAGCCATTTTTGCTCCTAAATTAGCTGCTTCTTTTAATTCATGTAAAGTACCGATTCCTGGTAAAAGCAACACAGCAATTTTGGATTTGTCGGCAACAGAAACGGCTGCTTCGATTAATTCCATTTCATTTGTACGGGAAAGTCCATATTGTAAAGAAGATCCTGCTAAACCGTCTCCATGTGATACTTCGATATAAGGAACATTTGCGTCATTTAATGCCTTTGCAACCTTAAGTACTTGTTCAACTGTAAATTGATGATTGATCGCATGGCTTCCATCGCGTAATGCTACCTCTGTGATAAGAATATCTCTTTCATTTGTCATTATTTTTTACCCCTTTCTACAGTTCAAACTGTTTCTTTCGTTAATAATTTTTTAGCAAACGCTTCGGCAATTTTAACACCGGCAGATGTCATGATATCTAAGTTTCCTGCGTATTTAGGAAGGTAATCACCAGCACCTTCTACTTCAAGGAAGATGGTTACTTTATTTCCTTCAAAAATTGGTTCTGTGCGGAGTCGATAGCCTGGAACATAGGATTGAACAACCTTAGTCATTTCCTCAATCGATTTCCTGATCGCTTGTTCATCCATTTTTCCATCCTCAACAAGTGTATAAACGGTATCACGCATCATAATTGGCGGTTCAGCAGGGTTTAGGATCATTATCGCTTTTCCTTTTTTAGCACCACCAACGTCAGCAATTGCACGTGAAGTTGTCTCCGTAAATTCATCGATATTTGCACGTGTTCCAGGGCCAGCACTTAAGCTCGCAATCGTTGCAACGATTTCTGCATATTCTACTGGAGCTACTCGGTTAACTGCATGAACCATTGGAATGGTTGCTTGACCACCACAGGTAATTAAATTGATATTATCTTTATCTAAATGTTCATCAATATTTACAGCAGCACATACATATGGGCCTACAGCTGCAGGGGTCATGTCAATTACTTTTATTCCTGCTTCTTTTAACACTTTTGCATTATAAAGATGAGCTTTGGCTGAAGTTGCATCAAAAACGATGTCTGCTTCTAGTGTTGGGTCTGCAAGAAAACCATCGATTCCCGTATCAACCCCAGCATAACCTAATTCTCTAGCACGGCGTAATCCGTCTGATTGCGGGTCAATCCCAATCACAGCTGTTAGCTCTAAATATTCAGAGCGTCCCAGTTTGACCATTAAATCTGTACCAATGTTCCCTGAGCCAAGAACGGCAACTTTTACTTTTGACAAAATAATTCTCCTCCTAAAAATTAATGTGTTTATTTCTCTCTTTGTCTTTCTATCAGGTATTTTTACCTTTATAGCCTAAACAACTTGAAATCTCTGCTGCAGCACTTTTAATTCCTGCTATCACCTTAGGCAGCCGATTTTCATCAAGCCTCATTTTAGGTGCAGCACAACTTATTGAAGCGATTACATTTCCTTGATGATTAAATATCGGCGCAGCTATACATTTAAGCCCTAACTCAATTTCCTCATCATCGACCGCATAGCCTTGCTCACGGATGGAATGTAAATGGTCTTTTATTTCCTCAATATTTGTCATCGTGTGCTTTGTAAATGATTCCAAATTGATAGATGATAATATTCTGTTAACATCGTTTTCATTAAGGTTGGCAAGTATTGCCTTTCCCACACCCGTACTATGAAAAGGAGCTCTTTTTCCAATATGCGAATAAATAGTAAGGGCACTTTGACCTTCTACTTTTTCAATGTAAATAACTTCATCTCGCTGTAACGAAACTAAGTGAACAGTTTCATTTAGTTCATCCACTAAATCTCTAATAATGGGCCTTGCAATTTTCCCAATATCGAAATGTTTTCCGACAAAATTCCCAAGTTCAAAAAGCTTGATCCCAGGCTTATATTTCAAATCCTCAGGATTTTGTTGAAGAAATCCTCTATGTTCCAAGGTCTTGATAATACCGTGGACAGTACTTTTTGATAAATTTAAATTCTCACTAATCTCTTTGATACTTAGTTCTGGTTTAGTAACCAAAAATAATTCTAGGATATCAGCGGCTCTTTCAACCGACTGAATTAAACGTTCTGACACAACCATCCTCCTCATATTCGACATTATCGAACGACGTTCGCGTTTCTTAAGGACAATCTAATAATAACTCTCGTTCATTATTCTGTCAATATTTTTAATAATTTAGCTGTTTTTTTAATTTACGTTGAAAATATAAAAAAAGGAGCCTGATTTCATAGAAATCAGACTCCTTTTTAAATAATCTCAAATTGTTTAAAACCTGTTGTATCTGGGATAAAATCTAACGTTTTATTATTGAAATAATGGCACTCACCATTGTCAATAATGAAATGCAACTCATCCTTAGTGATTTCTGCATCATTTGGCTGAATCGTTTCTTCCAAGGTCAATTTCACTTTCATAAAACAACTTTTACGCATTTGCAGCCGGATAAATTGTTTTGAAGCTGCTAGTTTCAACCTATTTTTTAGTTCTGTTTTGGCATTTTCAGTTAATATAAACACGCGATCATCCTCATACCTTAATTTCCTAAAAAGAGATTTAATTAATGATTATCATGTACCACAAAAGGTTTGGTAAGGCTGGGTTGATTGCTCAGGAAGCGTGCAGTATTCCGCCTGTTCTGGGGAGTGCGCATAAGGGCTTGAAAGTACATCAAGCAACCGCTCCATTACGCTGTAGTCTTCTTGATTCACGGCAGCGTCTAGTGCTGCCTCCACCCGGTGGTTACGAGGGATTACCGCAGGATTGCTATTACGCATCAACTGGTGTGAGGAGTCTTTCGATTCCTGCTGTCTATTTAGACGTGCTTGCCATTGCTCATACCACTGCTTAAATTCTGAAGTCTTCACTAAGTCTATATCCTCCGGCTTATCAAAAGTTAATGCTCGGAAGGTATTGGTATAGTCCACCTTATACTTCTGCATCATAGTTAAAAGATTTTCAACAAGAGATTCATCCTGTTCTTCCTCGTTGAATATACCGAGTTTGGCTCTCATTCCAGCCAGCCAATTACCCCGGAACAACTCCATAAAATGTGAAATCTCATCCTGAGCCAGTTGGACAGCCTGTTCTTGATTGTCATGTAAGAGCGGCAAAAGAGTTTCTGCCAATCGAGCGAGATTCCAACCGGCAATATACGGCTGATTGCCATAAGCATAACGTCCTTGCCTATCAATAGAACTAAATACTGTTGCAGGATCATAGGTATCCATAAAAGCACACGGACCATAATCAATCGTTTCTCCGCTAATGGTCATGTTGTCGGTGTTCATAACCCCGTGGATAAAGCCAACCAACTGCCATTTCGCTACTAGCGCTGCCTGACGTTTGATCACTTCCTGTAGCAGCGATAGATATCGTCTCTCATCTGTTTCAACGTGAGGATAATGGCGTTTTAGTGTATAGTCTGCTAATACCCGGAGCTCCTCAACTGTGCCCCATTTTGCAACGTATTGAAAGGTACCAACGCGCAGATGGCTGGCTGCCACACGAGTCAGAATTGCTCCTGGCAGGGCGGTTTCGCGGAGTACTGCCTCCCCGGTTGTCACAACTGCTAGACTTCGGGTGGTTGGTATCCCTAGCGCATCCATTGCTTCGCTGATGATGTATTCACGCAGCATCGGTCCAAGCCCCGCTCGACCATCGCCTCCGCGGGAATACGGTGTTCTACCTGGACCCTTAAGTTGAATATCAAACCGTTCACCTTTCGGGGTGATTTGTTCACCAAGCAAGATGGCCCGTCCATCCCCTAATTTCGTGAAATGCCCAAATTGATGCCCTGCATATGCTTGGGCAAGCGGCATTGCCCCCTCAGGTATCCGGTTGCCAGCAAATACTGCTCCGCCATTTTCGCTCTCGAGCTCCTGTATATTCAAGCCA
Organism: Bacillus sp. ISL-75; assembly: GCF_018613095.1. Taxonomy (NCBI): domain Bacteria; kingdom Bacillati; phylum Bacillota; class Bacilli; order Caryophanales; family Bacillaceae; genus Bacillus; species Bacillus sp. ISL-75. Next base: position 30,848 of record NZ_JAGGQX010000025.1, on the reverse strand, counting down.
AGGGAGGTTGCCAGCCTGTTATTTAGAATAATCAACTTGGGTGAACGGACAGGTGTTGGGTCGGTCCTGGTAAAAAATGAGTCTGGCAGTCGGGCATAACTGTTATCTAAGTTCCAGCCTAGTTCATTAATTTCTTTAGCCATCGTATCCCCTTTTCTTTTTTTGTCTTTTTAAACTTACTTTACACAAATATTATAGGAATTCTAAAATACTGTGTTATTAAATTACCCTATATTTTAAAGCTAAACCTTTTAAGAAATTCCTAGCGTATTTATCCCCGCACTCTTTATAATTCTTATGTCCTTCTTTTCTTAATAAAGCGCCGAGTTCTCCTTTTGTTACTGTTATTCCTGCATTTTCGAATATTTCCAGCATATCCTCCGTAGTTAAGGCCAGCGCTATTTTTACTTTCTTCAACAGGAGATTATTAACGTTTGCGCTTTTCTTTATTGACGGTTCCGGTGTTTCCGACTGTCCTGGTTTGGTCTCTTGTTTCCCTCTTTTAAAAAAAATAAGTCCATTTAAAAATGAATCTAACATACTGTTATTACATTTTATTTGATCGTCATATTCAGCTTCATCATCGGATTTTGTTAGAATCTTTATTACCTCAGGGACTGTTACTTCCACTCCGCCAAGTTTAAATATTTCTGCCATTTCTTTATTTTTTATTTCTAGTGCATATCTCATTCGAATTAATATATCATTATTATCCATCAGTAAGTCTCCCTTTAAAATTGATGTTCCCATTTTAGACAGTCATTTTCCAACTTGATAAAGATAGCCAGTTCTCCATTTGCTCATACTCGGGGATTATTTTACCTACAAGGCGCCAAAAAGATCGATCATGATTCAGATGAACCATATGGCACATTTCATGAACGACTACATAATCAATTACCTTCAATGGGGCCATCGCGAGCTTCCAATTGAAGGTTAATTGCTGCCTGGAATCACAGGTTCCCCAGTTCCTGTTATTATCTGAAATACGGATAGACCTTGGTTTAATTTTAAAGTTGCTTTGATAGGAACGAATACTCCTCTCTACTAAGGTTTTACACTGCTGATAATAAAACCGTTTTAAGGCTTGTTTTATTTTCTCATCCTCAAGCTGTTTCACATATATATATAACTTATCCCCTTCTAGCACTACATAGTCTTGCTTGATAGTTATATCTTGAGAAACCTGGATAGGATATTCGTTTCCTAAATAAAGAAAGGTTTCACCATGATCATAGACCTTTACCTTTTGGCCAAGCGTTCTATCCTTCATTTCTGTTGATTTTTGCTGGATCCAATCCCATTTTTCCTCTAATAATTGCAGGATAAGTTCATCGGAGGTCCCTTTAGGAGCCTGGATTTCAACATTTCCATAAACATCGATATAAATGCCCATGGATGTACGATTTTTATAATTTATCTCAAAACTAAGGGTCTGACCTAAATATTTATGTATCATTTAATCACCTTCATTTTATGACAATGGGTAAAATAACAGCAAAAAAAATTAGAGTAAGTATAAATAACCTACTCTAACATGATTTTGCCTATGTTTATTTGAAAAAGCAATTAACTTTTTTTGCAAGGGTCTCACTATTTAAAGTTACATTTCAAAAAATTGTTACTTCTAACGCAATACTCTAGCAGCACTAGAAAATTTAGACGGATTATACGAAGCAATTTTCACAACATCACCCGTTTGCGGAGCATGTATATATTGCCCGCCTCCAATATAAATGCCGACATGATAGGCAGGAGAACCCCTGAATACTAAATCTCCTGGCTGTACTTGACTCGGAGAAATTCTTGTTCCAACATTTTGCTGGTCTCGTGAAACTCTTGGCAGATTAATGCCGACTGAACGAAACACATAGGAAGTGAATCCCGAACAATCAAATCCGCTTGGCGTTGACCCGCCCCAAACGTAAGGAACGCCCAAAAATTGTTTAGCGTACGCAATCATCGCACTTGCCGATCCAGAGTTAGTTGAAATGGCTGCAACTGCCGTTGGTGTAGACTTAGAAGGTCTGCTGCTTTCTGGTGGCTGCTGTTGAGTTTGTTGTTGGGCTTGTTGAGCAGGCTGTCTGGACTCTTGTTGGGCTTGCTGAGCAGGCTGTCTGGACTCTTGTTGGGCTTGCTGAGCGCGTTCTTGGGCTTGTTGTTGTGCAGCAAGCTGTCGGGCTTGTTCAGCCTTTTGTTGTGCCAGTTGAGCCTGTTGGTTTTGTAATGTGTTTTTCGCCTCAGCTATTCCTTTTTCAACTTCTTTTTTATCTTCTTCAATCATTTTTTGTTCAGAAGCTAATTCAACCTGGCTCTTTTTTAATTGGTCAAACTCATTATGTAATTTTTCCTCTGCATTTTCTAACGCTTGTTCTTTATCATTTAAACCGTTCAGTAAGTCTGTGTCAGTTTCCATAATATGCGATATAGCAGTAAAACGAGTTAAAAACTCTGAAATGTTATCAGACGAAAGTAAAAGCTCCGCGTATGTAGCGATTGATTGTTTGCCCTCTAACTGAATGCTTTTTAGACGATCCGAATAGACCTTTTTATGAGCATCTAAGGACTTTTTAGCGTTTTCAATTTCAGCCTCTGTTTTTTCAATTTTTCCTTGTTGTGTTTTAATCTGATCGTTTAGTTTTTGACTTTTCTCCATGGATAAGGAGATCCGGTTGTCTAATTGCTGGATCTTTGTTTCAAAGTCATTGATTTGTACTTTTGTAGTATTGATTTCTTCTAGTGTAACTGGTGAATCTACTGGACTTGCAAAAGTAGGTGTTGCTTGAATCATAGTGGCGAGGATGGCAGCCGATACTGTATATTTAAATAATTTTCTTATCATTTTAAAATCTCCTCTTATTACCTATTGTTAATTCGATTTTTTATATATATTAATAGTTTATCTTCCAAACGGACTAATAACAATGAAACAGTCGATAATGTAATATAATTGTAATTTTATGTAGAATAATCTGATAAAGAGTCGACTCCTGTTCCCTATTTTAGACGGACACCCATCACGGTATTCTAGAGCCTAAACATAAACCTGTATTGTTAAAATAGACCAAAAAAAAGAAACAGGATATTATCCCATTCCAAATTTGCAGCTTCTTAATATCAATTCTTTTAACACTTACATGGCTTGTTTTAATCATTCTAATCTAATTATTTTGCTCAAGGCATTGATAAACCGCCATCATATCTCGTTTATTTAACTCACGAATACGATTAAAAATTGAAATATCAGCGACAGCTTCTATATATAAACTTTCATCAACAACATCACTTACTTTGCCAGTTAACCATGTTATTACTGATATGCCTTCGACCATTTCCTTGCGACCTTCATCATTGATGCCACTTGCACGACAACTCACACATGGTATCGTTAATTTAAACACGCCATCATGGAGATTCTCTTCCGTAATGACTTTCTTCCCTTTACAGAATGGACATGGATAACTTTTATTAATTTTATTAATTTGAGTGACTATTTTTTTGTAACCAAATGCTTCATAAACATACGTTAGTTTTTTGTATTTTCCATTAGTGAAATACTTATTAATGATAGTTTCTCTCGTCTGATTGATATTGGCAAAATCACAGATGGTAATCTCATTATTGATGCTGATGGATTCGATATTGTCTTTAATGCTGTCCCAGAATGGTAAGACATTTTGTAATACCATTTCATACCCAACAAAGCTTGCGAGTTCCAATTCAAACATTTTCAGCGCGACTTGTGTTTCCCTAGGCAGCAGGGAGACATCTTCTGTCAAAGTCATATCGCCGCCAACAATTGATTTTAGCTTTGCGAGTACAGGTAAATCACCGACTATTTGTAACACTTGATCTAGTGGCTGATTAATAATCTCACGAATATCTGTGTCACCAAATGTAAGCTGTTTATGATGATTAAGTACAGTTCCATGACAAATCGGACAGGTAATCTTTTCTTTAGATGCTTTCATTTTCTCTTTAATCACCGATTTCGAAATGACCATATACCCACCAACGATGGTATTAAAGCCTACCCAGGTCCTCTGTGTCTTGCCTGCTTTATCATAGAATGTCTTTTCAAAATATCCGTACCAAAAAATATGCTTTTCTTCTTTTGACATCTCATTGTAGCTTTTCGTCAGATCAAACCCGAGCTCATTCTTAATTTCCTCAAATAGAAACTCTAATTTTGGATATTGATAATATTTTAATACTTCCATCACTTCAGGATAAAATAGGCCATCCCAGAATGGAACGGTTTTGTCCTGAATGACAAGATCTTTATCAAATATTTCAATCTTAAGGCGGCCTGAGCACGAAGGACAATGATTGTCCTGTGAATAGAAATCAAAACTCCTCGTATCTTTATTGGTCGGATGCGCCGCCACAATATGGTTGATCACGCCGCCCATTTCATAGAGAAAACTATATTGGCTATACAAATGTCTTTCAAGATCTATGGCAATGACAGGTGCAATGGTGTCAGATTCGTATTCGCCGTAAATTAAACGGGCCATTGATGATAAGCTTTTTAAGATACCGCCCTTATAGACATTTTCAGCATTCTTAAAATAGTCGATATGATTTTCTTTTAAATAAGTAATGCCATTTTGCGCTTTGAGTGTCGAAGAAATTTGCGATGGAAGCACAACATCTTCCTTATTTTTAAGCTCGTAATATTCGTTATGACTGACAACTTCAAGATGAGTGACAGGTTCAATCTTTCTTTTACCAAAATCAACGATAAAATCAGAGCTTTCTAACATATAGGCATTATGTTCAATCATCATGATAGAGACTGATTCATCTTGCAGAATGACCCTGACACTATCAATGAATTGGTTTAAAATATTTTGTGATAAACCTTTTGAAGGCTCATCAAAAATAAAAAGCGTATGTGGGTTTCTTGAGTTAGCAAACAGCTCCGAAACTAAATGAACACATTGAAATTCTCCAGTCGATAATGTTTGTGTTTTTCTTTCTAATGTCAAATAACCTAGTCCAAGTTTGATTAGTAAGCTCAAACGTTTATGTGCGATGTCTTCATTTGGAAGGTCCTCAATAATGTCTTCAATCGAGCGCTCAAAAATATCATCAATATCTTCACTATATTTTGTGAGTTTCTTTTTGATATCAAGAAAAGTCGCAACGGTTGATCGACTGGTAATCGATTGGTTTCGATCCTGACCAACGATAACCAGTTTATCTTTTGGATAACGCTTCAGAAAATCTTTGGCGATACATTCATTGACTAGCGTAGATTTACCACATCCAGACTCACCCGTAAAGGTGACAAGTCTATTTTTGGGAATCTGAATTTCAGCCATTTGAATATTACGGAAGTAAAGATCTTGAAAATGATAGTATTCTGCTGGCACTGCCTGATTTCGTTCCCAAATGATTGGTTTGGGACGTGGTGATTCTTCTACAATTTCCCCGCCATATTTCCCGCTTCCGGGTCCAAAGAACAATTGCTCATCTGTTGTATCCAGGACTGTGTCAGAATGATCAATGAACCAGATTTGGTTCTTATAGCCTAATTGGTGAATCTGTTCTAAAATTTTCAATAATGTTTGGTGATCAAGACCAACGGAGATTTCATCAATAATAATCACGGTATTTTCACTTGCTGCCATGAATTCTGCCAAGTAAAGACGTGTTATTTCCCCTCCTGACAATGTACCCATGATCCGATTTAAGGTTAAGTAACCAATATTCATTTTGATAATATTTTTAAGAATATGCTGTTTCGCTTCACTAATATGTAAAACTTCTGCTAGAGATAGAATCGATTCAATGCTTAAATTGTTGATATCGGAAATACTATGTGGTTGATCAAATAATTCAATTTTATATAGTTCAACTTCTTGATTATAGCGCTTTCCCTTACACTTTTTACATTCGACATTTTTAGTAGTTCCACGACCCTTACACTCTGGACACCAGCCTAATGCATTATTAAAGGAAAACACTTCCGGAGAAAGATTATATTTTTCAGCAAGACTAACACGAATCTCTGTAAACACGCCAGTATGCGTGCCAATTGTTGAACGTGGATTGGAAGAAATGGATGATCTCCCCAGAAAAAGGACAAGTGGCATTTCTTCCATCTTGATAGCACTAAAATTGGTTTCCATAATGTTAGGAAATAAATACTGATATTCAGCCTTTGGCAATAAGGAAACGAGACGCTTCTTGGATTCTTCACCAATGGTTTGACAAAAAGTTGTTTTGCCAGATCCAGACAAACCGGCAATTCCTAACGATTGATCAGCTAGAAGTGCTGCATCTAATTTGTTAATATTGTTCGCGATTAATTGATTTATTTTCATAGCTTTCTCCTCTCCATTCTCTAAATCTAGTATTGCCATGCTAGCACAACTTCAAATGAATTTGTTGTCTTATTTTTTGAAAAAACAAACGACTCAGTCCTATACTGAGCCGTTTGATCTTACATTTCTTCTAATAATTTTTTCAGTTCTTCGCCCATGTTCGCCCAACCATATTTCGCACCATTGAACGCTTGATCTTCTTTTTCGAATCCTGCTTGTTCAAGATGTAAGTAGGTTGTGCCATCCTCTTCCTTCAATGTCCATGTGACAGTAGTGTTTATCGGACCACCTATCCATGTGTAAGATAACTTATTAGGCTCGTCCACTACTAATACTTCACAATCTACAATTAAATTCCACTGCTCATTTCGGAATTGACATTTATGTCCTACGATTGGCTTGAAGTCATTTTTCATTATCCATTTTGCAAGAGTATCCGAATCTGTTAATGCGTTCCACACCTTATTGATTGAACTTGTAAACTGAAAATCTAATGATACATCTGCCATTATTTATTCCTCCGATAATAAATTTTTTAAGAGAATCACCTTTTCCTTCCAAAATTTCTCGTAAAAGGATACCCAATCTTTAATTTCCTGTAGCGGAGCCGCATTTAGTCGATACCTTGTTTCTCTACCAACTTTACGGTCAGCAACTAGGCCCGCTTCTTTAAGAATAGCCAAATGTTTAGAGACAGCAGTACGCCCCATTTGAAATTGAGCAGTTAATTCGTGAAGAGGTAACTCTTCTGCCTCCGCCAACAAACCTAACAATTTACGTCTTGTTGGGTCAGCGATGGCTGCATAAACATCACGCTCTTGATTTTTCTCGCTCAAAATCACCCCCCCTTTTTAAATAGGACACTAATTGGTGTCCCGTCAAATTTTATTTTAGTCATAAGTTAATCGTTCAATTCATTTGTTATCATATCTTTATTCATATTCAATACAGTTTTGATAATCCCTTACAGGAAACGTAAAAAGGCAACTCCCAAAAATGGGTTAGTTGCCTTTCTTAATAATGGGTTGTCCCTTCACAGGGCAGCGTTTCACAGCAAAATTTAGACCCTTAGTGAGCCACGGAAACCCCTTGCAGCATAGTAGGATTCTGCTCCATTGTGGTACACAAAAACAGTATCGTAGCGACGATCACAAAAGATGGCCCCACCGAGTTTTCTAATATTATCAGGTGTTTTCACCCAGCTCGATGTTTTAGTATCGAAATTTCCAAGTCTCTGCATCTCCCGGTATTGTTCTTCCGTTAAAATCTCAATACCCATGTCAGCAGCCATTTCTATAGCGTTGTTTTTTGGTTTGTGTTCTTTCCTTGACTCCAGCGCTTCACGATCGAAACAAACACTTCTGCGGCCTTTAGGACTTTCCACTGAACAATCATAAAAAATGTATTCGCCCGCCTTTTTATCATGATCGATAACATCCGGTTCACCGCCTGTTCTTTCCATTTCATAAAGAGACCACAGTTTTTCAGTATTAGTTTCTAGCTTTGCTTGTACATTAGCCCATTCAAGTCCTTTATGGCGATTCATGTTTTTCTCAAAACGGGCTTTCAATGTTCTAAGTATTTCTTCATGTTGTTCTGGTGACAACTTCCTTTTTTCATTATTCATACTAAACCTCTTCCTATATTATATTGATTGATTTGCGGTGCCTCACGCCCCTAAAATGGGTGTATTTTGTCGATTAATAAAAAGGATATTAACAAGATTAATGAATCCTGTTCTCTTCACACAAGTCAAATTACCATCTAAGAAAACCAAATGCTTTTAATCATAATAAAATTTTAATTTAATTTCATTCTACAGCATTTTATACAACCAAACAAAAACACCTGCATTTTTCTGCAGATGCTCTATGATGGATATTATTTATTTTTTCCAATCCTTAATCAGCCATATATAGCACACAAACACATTCAACATGTGCTGTATGCGGGAACATATCCACTGGTTGGATATATTTTACTTCATATTTCGCGCTTAAGTTCTGAATGTCCTTAGCCAAAGTTGAAGGATTACATGAGATGTATATCAACTTTTTTGGTTCCGCCTGAAGGATGGTTTGGATGAGCTGCCCCTCTAGGCCTGTTCTAGGTGGATCGACTACAATGACATCTGGCTTCCAACCCTTTTTGACCCATTTAGGAAGGACCTCTTCTGCCTTGCCAGGCACGTATTTAGTATTGGTAAATCCGTGGCGCTTTGCGTTTTTCTTCGCATCCTCAATCGATTCCGTGATGACGTCCATCCCACGGACTTCAGCTGCCTGGTCTGCAAGCCATAACCCAATTGTTCCCACACCACAATAGGCATCGAGGACTTTTTCTTGGCCAGTTAGAGCCGCTGCTTTTTTCACTTCATTATAAAGTTTTACTGTCTGCACAGGATTTAACTGGAAGAAGGTCCTTGCCGATAGCTCGAATTGTAAGTCTCCCAAGGTTTCTTGGATAAAATCTTCACCAGCTAATGGCAAGGTTTCATCGCCAAAAATTAGTGACGTTTTTTGTCCATTTATATTCTGCACAATTGATTTTACATTCGGAAGACGCTTTTGGATTTCCTGAATGATGACTTCCACTTTCGGCAATTCTTTTTGTGTAGTTATTAGAACTATTTGCAGTTCCCCTGTTTGAATGCCGACACGAGTAACAATGGTTCGAATAATACCTTTTCTAGATTTTTCATTATAAATCGGAATTTTTAATTCCTCTAAAATCCGCTTCACTTCAGAGGTTGCCTCATTTGTTTGTGCATGCTGCACAGCACATTCGTCAATGTTAATCAATTGATGGGAATTAAGGCCATAAAGTCCGGCGAGTACCTTTCCATCGATTGCCTTGACTTGAAAACTGCTCTTGTTTCTATATCCCCATGGGTCTTCCATCCCAATTGTTTCACGAATTTCGAGCTTGTTGATGTCAACTTTGGTATGGCGCTCCAATGATTGAATGATGATATCACGTTTTTCCTTAAGCTGTTGGTCGTATTTCAAATGCTGTAGCTGGCATCCACCGCATTGATCATACACCGGGCAAAGCGGCAGTACACGATGCGGGGATTTAATCCGGATTTTTTTGATTTTTGCCTCAGCAAATTTAGGGTTAATCTTCGTTGCCTCTACCACAACTTCTTCACCTGGAAGGGCTCCCGGCACAAAGACAACCTGCTTTTTAAAATAGCCCACGCCTTCCCCATTAATGCCGAGCCTTTTGATAGTCAGCGGAAAGGTTTGATTTAGTTCGATTTTGATATTTTGATCAGTTTTCATCTATTTCACTCCAAATTATTCCATAAATTCATATAGATAGTTTCATTTTAATTTTACCCCGTATTATAGCATGATTTATATAGAAAAACCGAATCTCCATGATTCGGCATTGATAAAATGAATCATTAAAAGGCGAATTTTTGAATAAATTCGCCTTTAGCTTTGATTATTTTTTCTTCGGAAACTTATCCAGGCTTTTGAACTTGTAGCCTTTTTTCTTTAAGTCCTGAATCGCCTTTTCAAGTGCATCGGCATTGTCTTTTGAAACAGTGTGTAATAGCAGTATACAACCGGGATGGATTTGTCTCATGATATTATCGTAGGAATATTGCCAGCCTTTTTGCTGGTTCACATTCCAATCGACAAAGGCAAGGGACCAGAAAACATGTGTATAGCCTTCTTCTTTAGCAATTTGCATCGTTCGCTCGCTAAAGACTCCTTTTGGCGGGCGGAGATATTTCATTTCTTTTTGACCAGTCAATTCTTTCGTTTTAACGCGGACCTTTTCCAGCTCCTCACGTATCCTTTCGTCACTTACAGCTGTGAGGTCTGGATGATGCCACGAATGGTTACCAACAATATGCCCCTCTTTTACCATCCTTTTAACTATATCCCCTGCTGAGAGCAAGTAATGTCCAGTTACAAAGAATGTTGCAGGGACCTTTTCCTTTTTTAAAATATCAAGAATCTGAGGGGTATAGCCTTGTTCATATCCGTTATCGAAGGTAAGGTAAAGCGTCTTTGAATTAGGGTTACTTTTATAAAAAGCCCCGTATTGTTCGATCAACTGATCAAGCTCGGCCCCTGCTTCTGCAGGCTGTTCGTTAACCCCCTTTTTAAAACCCCAATGAATCGGCTGATTAGAAACAGCCGCATATGTACTCTGAGGTATCAAAACGAGCAGCATACTGAGGATGCACAATAATCTTTTCATCCATGTTCCCCCTATTTTTATTTTTTTTATTATTTGTTATTGGAGAGAAAAGATTATTAGTATTTAAAGGAAATTTTTAGGCGGATAATAAATCCGCCCCTTAGTTGTTCCAGTATAAGGGAAGTTTAATGAGGAAAGAAAATACGCGGTTATTCTTGTTGATGGAAGATGGAGGAAATTCCGTATTTCTATGTTTGTAAATGATGGAGTGTGTAGACAGAAATACTCTCTTATCGCATCTATGTACGCATCTTGTGAAATAAATTGACAAGTAGGACAACACCATATTTTCCTCTTATATTTCATTGGAAATTGGAAGCAATTGGGACATTGAACCCCAGTAATAATTTCAGATTTTATAATACCAAATTTTTGAAGAATGTCTGTAATTAGAGGAGTGTGGTTCTTTAAAAAGAGCTTTTTTATTTTCTCAATGGTTTTATTATCAATCTGGTTCTTATTATGTTGATGATAAAATACATCGATTTTTCCAAGTAAATCACCTACTCGGCAAACCTTCTTTTGAGCAGCTGTGTATCCAGGACTAATACATACCTCAGTGGATGATTTACAAATAGAAACTAAGGAGTCGATTGGGATTGGAGGGATTTGGTGTTTTTCTAGAAAATATGTCAATAATAAGTTATGGCGTTGTGCCTGTGCGATTGGATTTTCATAAATGACCCTATTGTCCAAATAGTCTTGAATCATCTGATTTTTTTCGATTGTAAGTTTGCCAGAGTGGTTTTTTCCATCAATCATGAGAATACCTCTTGGGGAAAGTAGCAGGGCATCGATTTGAAAGTAACCTTCTCCATACGGTAGACGCAAGTCGTGGAAAATGAGAAACCTTTTTGGGGGAATTTGTCCTAGATAATAATGTATTTTTCTTTCACCATTATATCCAGATCGTAAATTTTTAATGAATAGCCTTAAATCATTAAGTTTGGGATGATTTGGGGGCATTCTTTTTTCCAATGCTTCGGCTTTTAAGAGATTAAGCGGAACTGTTAGGTCTTTAACAAACAAATTAATACCTCCTTTAGTAAATTTAGAAATTGTTTCGCTTATTTATAACATGTTTTCCTTATTTCGTGTATGAAGTATTTATGAATTTTGTTAATTATAATGTGATAGACAAAAGATGAAAGGGGAATTTTACAATTCGAGAGATAATTACACGATAAAAAAGATTATTATACAATTATTCAATTTATTTTTCATAATAAGCTTGGGATTGAACATAAAACGGAAAATATTCCCAACACAAGAAATAATATCAGGTTATTCGACCAAAATTAAGATTAATTTTACAAAACAGAAACTTTATTTTTCAAAAAATGGCATCTAATTCCCAGTTCTATCTCCTTCCTCACTAATTGCTCTTCAAACTAAAAAAGATAGACGCCCAAAGCGCCTATCCCAAAAATACCTTATTTAAAAACCGGTTCCTTAAACTGAGCTAATTTTTCTAAGGAAGATTTATCAACGTCGGCGTGCAAGCTGTTTCCGTGCGAGTCCATGGTTACTACGGCTGTGAAGCCCTCTACACGCAGATGCCACATGGCTTCTGGAATACCAAATTGCATTAAATCCACACCCTCCACAGATTTAATACAATCAGCATAATACTGGGCCGCACCACCGATAGCATTTAAATACACACCGCCATGATCTTTCAAAGCAGCCAGTGTTTTCGGTCCCATCCCGCCTTTACCAATGACAGCGCGGATTCCGAACTTCTTCATGATATCGCCTTGGTAAGGTTCCTCACGAATACTTGTTGTCGGACCCGCAGCTTTAACATGCCACTCACCAGCGTCATCCTTTAACATAACCGGTCCGCAATGATAAATGACTTGGCCATTTAAATCAACAGGTGCGTCGTGATCACTTAAATATTTATGAATCGCATCGCGACCAGTATACATCAAGCCGTTAATTTGAACGACATCTCCAACTTTAAGGGCACGGATCTGTTCTTCAGAAATTGGCGCCTCCAGCGTAATAACACCCTCAGATGTAGCTGCCGTTTCCTTCGCCGCTTCTCCCTCAGCAAAATCAATGAATTCCCCGTCTTGGTACATCCATTCGTTAATTTCGCCTGTTTCCGCGTTCACACTTACACCTAAACGGCGGAATGCCCAGCAATTGTAGGCAACAGACACATAAAAGCTTGCTGGAATACGATTCATCACACCGACTTTACACCCTAAAAGAGTTGCCTCTCCGCCAAAGCCCATGGTGCCAATTCCTAATTTATTAGCATTTTCCATAACATACTCTTCAAGTTTACGAAGTTCTTCATTTGGATTCACATCTTCCACTGAGCGGAATAGCTGCTCTTTGGCTAAATCATATCCGGAGGAACGGTCGCCTCCAATCCCAACGCCAATAAAGCCAGCACTGCAGCCTTGTCCTTGTGCTTGATATACGGAATGCATGACACACTTACGGATTCCATCAAGGTCACGTCCAGCTCGTCCTAGACCGTCAATTTCACATGGCAGACTGTATTGAATGTTTTTATTTTCACAACCGCCGCCTTTTAAAATAAGACGGACGTCGATATAGTCTTTTTCCCATTGGTCAAATTTGATAACTGGCACCCCTGCACCAAGATTATCACCACTATTTTCACCTGTGAGTGAATCAACCGAGTTCGGGCGTAATTTTCCTTCTTTTGTTGCTAAAACAATGGCATTGCGAATCGCTTCTTTAATTTCTAACTGGTTTACACCAACTGGCGTTTTGATTTTAAAGGTTGGTAAACCGGTGTCCTGGCAGATCGGTGACACTTGATCGTCAGCCATTTTGATATTGTTTGTAATCGTCGCAAGGCTCATCGCCGCACTTGTTCCAGCGTTTTCTATTTCCTTCGCCCTTTTAACGGCCCGGCGTACATCCTTAGGAAGTTTTGTTGATGTTTCTACGACTAGCTTGTACATGCTTTCTTGAAATTTAGAAATATTCAATTCGAGTACCCCTCTCCCTATGTTCCCCAATAATCTTTTTCAATTTTCAACGTTTTTGCACGTTTATATTATACTCCTATACCCTCTAGAATTAAAGGATTAGCTTGCAACCGTTGCCATGTTAATCGAAAAAAAAACCATGTAAATTTTGGATAAGGAAACTCACCTCCCTCCAAAAAAAAGAGCCTGTTGATTAAACAGACTCACTCACTTCGCGATTATTAAATTCTCTGCATTTTGATTCCATATCATCTAACATTGAAATTAAGCGGTCAATATCTTCAAGATCCGTATCTTCAGGATCAATGGCATCGAGCACGTCAATGAACATGTTTAAACGTTGTTTTAAAAAATTCACTTGTGTATTTTTATCTTCAATTGGATTACCCAAACTGATTCACTCCTTTTCGTTAACGTTCTCATCCTACCGAAAAATTTATACTTTGACAATCGATTATTATTATTTTGCCCTATTTTTAAAAAATAAAAAGACTCCTGTACGGAGGAGTCCTCAACTTTAAGGTCATCTTGGTCTTTCAGACGCAGCAAATCCAAAGGAAACATAATCCTGTACAGGGATCCATGCACCTATCCCTTGGGACGTGACATTTTTAATTACGATAAACTTTTTGCTTCCTTTTAGAATTAAGTAGACTTCACCGTAGGTTACTTTTCCTTTTTCATTCACACCTGGTGCATAAGCGTATAAGTAGCCTAGGCGGTTAGGAGGGATGTTATAAATATGATCATTCTTTGTGCCTGCTCCAATAATCGTATCAAACGAAAGTGGAAGATTCGTTTTTTCCATCGCCTTTAATAGCATCATTTTTTTCACATCTTCGGCATTGGCGATTTTAGCCGTTAGGCCGCCTCTGATGATTTTTTGCGACTCCTGAACATACTTAATCTGATATGGCACCTTTCCGCCACGATTATCGAAATAATTTGTGTTAATTTTTTGGAACTCCCAATTCGGGGAAGTTTCGGTTGATTCATAATTCAACGGCCACTGGCCTAAGTAGACGATAGCGCGATAACCAATCGCAAATGGTGTGCTATTAATACTCGATTCATTCAACATCCGGATCAAATCGGGATTTTCAATTTTGACCTTTGAAGAATTAATCAACTTCTTAGTTAAATCACTTGGTTGCAGTAATGGCAGATCCTGTGTCGAATTCGGATAAGTATTTTCCTTGGTGATATTCCGAACCGAAGCTGGGACTTGATATTTAACCGAGACTTTTTTCACCGGAACCTTTTGTGCATACCCTGACGGAATAAAAGTTAACATTAATAGCAGTGTTATAAGAACAGAGACATTTCTCTTCACGAGTTAAACTCCTTTCACTAAATAGCATTAATCAGTCTGCTAGTAGTTTTTTCGGAGTTGATATATTTTATCCATCCAAGCAACTAATTTCATTATTTCGCCTGAAGACGGACCATTAATTTTTCAAAAAATGGAAAAAATAATTGAATGGCCGGCCCTACCGTAAAAGTGATAATAAGGGTCCCGTATGAAATAGGCCCATGCAGAAAAAATGCAGGAATTAAGGCTGTAATTTCCCCAATCGTTTTCGCAACCATTAAATTAACATGAAAACGTTCCTTGATTGCCAACATAAAATTATCGATTGGACTTTGTGGAAACTTAGCCTGAATATAAATGGCTGCCCCAAATCCAATAATCAAGATGCCCATCAATAACATCCCGATTTTTCCCTTAAGTTGATTGACTTGAAATAAATCAAAAACAGTGTCTAACCAAAAATCAACTAAGGAACCAATGATAATAATAGTTAGTAATGAAAGCAGATCCGGTCTTTTTTTTAATAAAAAAGAAACAACGATGACTAAAACCGCTCCATCAATCATCACCCATTTTCCCACTGATAACCCAACCTTTTCAGTTAGGCTTACATTAAGTGCGTCCCATGCACCTACACCAATATCGGCTACTTCAATGGTCATACATACTCCGAAAGTCATAATAGCTAAACCTAAAATAAAAAATAAAAACCTAACTAATAATTTCATTTGTGGCTCCTTTTAGGGAAAAGTAACATAAATGTAATAATCAGAACATTTACAAAATTACAATTTCGTTATATAATATACTTAATCTATCAAGTAAGGAGGGCTGTAATCAATCTGCTACCCATTTACCTAATTAATATTAAGGAGGTTGGGATTCCCGTCTTATATGTGATTCAACACTCGTGTTCATGTATCTAAATAAACATGAAGGTTGGTGATTGATGGCCCAAAGAAAAGCGATTGATACTTAACCCTACAAAAAAGATATTTTATCATTATAGTCCATGCAAGATCATTAACTCCGTACATGGAAGAATTTAAAAATAGTATATATTTCAAAGGAGACTCTAATCCATTAGGCTTAGAGTCTCTTTAATGTAAATTAGAGTAAGTAAAAACCAATTCCCATAATCAAATAGGCAGCCAGTAAAGTTAACCCTTCAAACCAATTGGTTTCACCATCGTTAGAGATAACAACCATAAGGAGAACAGATGAAACCATTGCAATTAACTCCTGCCAGCTGAAAAGAAGCGGCATCGTGGTATCAAAGAAAAGAGAAATCAGAACAAGTACAGGTAAGACGAACATAGCCACTTGTAAGGTAGAACCAATTGCGATTTCCACTGCAATATCCATTTTGTTTTTAAATGCCATCACTATCGCCGAAGCGTGCTCTGCTGCATTACCAACAATTGCTACGATAATTACCCCGATAAATAATTCAGACCAACCGAGAGTTTCACCTACATATTCAAAGGTATGAACAAGATGCTCGGAAATATAAGCAACAGCTATGGTAGCGATGAAAAGGACAGCGATCGCTTTCCCTTTACTCCATTCTGGTATTTCTTCCTCATGCGCCACTTTTTCAGTACTAGGCTGATACACACCTCGATGGGTGACCAGCTTAAAAAATAAGGCCGCTAGATAAAGGATAATCAGAATGACTGATATGCCGATACTTAAGGAAAGAGTTTTTGTCTCATTCATATTCATCGAAAAAACCTCGGGAATAACAAAGGCAATGATAACAGCAAACATAAGCAGGCCCGAATTGTGTCGTGCATCGTACACATTAAATGTCTGCCTCTTAAATTTTATGCCTCCAATAAAGAAAGATAATCCCGCTACAAGAAGCAAGTTTCCTAATACCGAACCGGTTAAGGAGGCAAGAACAATACCAACGAGCCCTGCCTTCAACGAAAAGATAGAAATAATAAGTTCAACCGCGTTTCCGAAGGTTGCATTTAATAATCCGCCTATTCGCGGGCCAGCAACAATTGCGAGACTTTCTGTTGCCCTCCCCATAAAACTGGCTAATGCAACTATGGTTAAACAGTAAATAATAAATAAGATGATATTTGACCAGTGCATAAGTGAGCCAATAACTGAAAGTGGCACCCCAATAAGTGTCATAAGCATAAAAATCTTGTTCACCGTATTCCCTCCAAATTCTATTTATTATGTACCGAGGCTTTCTCCTTTAAATCTTTTTTCCTTTTGTACCCTAATTTACCTAAACTAATCATAAAAGTCTAGGGAGTTTGTTCACTTGCAAATGGCGGATTTTCTCGTTACCATCATTTAGGAACTATTTAAAAATATTTGAATGAGGAAGTTCTATGAATAAAAATAACCATCGTTTTTGGATTCTTGTTAGTATAGTCGCCATATCTGGTTTTTCGCAAGGCATGCTGTTGCCACTCATCGCAGTAATTTTTGAAAAAAGTGGCGTTTCTCCTTCATTAAATGGCTTAAATGCTACAGCACTTTATATTGGAATTCTACTTGTGTCCCCTTTCATGGAAATGCCTCTCAGAAAATACGGTTATAAACCGGTTATTATCTATGGTGGCGGGCTCGTAATTGTTTCACTTGCTTTATTTCCATTATGGGAGACATTTTGGTTTTGGTTTGCTCTCCGATTACTGATTGGCATTGGCGATCATTCCCTCCATTTTGCCACACAGACTTGGATTACTTCCTCCTCCCCAGCTGCAACGCGGGGACGTAATATTTCTCTGTATGGTCTGTTCTTTGGGATTGGTTTTGCCTCCGGGCCATTAATGACACCATTAGTAAACGTAAATCAATCGCTGCCCTTTATTGTTTCCTCGATTTTATGTTTTATTGGCTGGGTCTTTGTTTTTACTCTTAAAAATGAATTACCTGAGCAAGAAGTTGGTATCAATTCATTCCTTGCCACAATCAAGCAGTTTAGAAAGGCATTAAAACATGGATGGGTTGCTTTCTTACCTCCATTCTCTTACGGCTTTTTAGAATCCTCCTTAAACGGAAGTTTCCCTGTCTATGCATTAAGAATGAATATCGACGTTTCCAGTGTTTCAATGGTGTTATCATCTTTTGCAATCGGCAGTATCATTACCCAGCTTCCGTTAGGAATTATTAGTGATAAGGTTGGGCGGAGAAATATCTTAATAACTATATTATTTCTTGGATTTTTCAGCTTTACAGCTGCAAGTTTTCTTGAGCATTCCTTTATTGGGCTGTTTGTAGCTTTCCTCATTTCAGGGATGATAGTCGGTTCGACCTTCTCGCTTGGCATTAGTTACATGACCGATTTAGTTCCAAAGAACTTACTATCGACAGGAAATTTGTTATGCGGCATTTTTTTTAGTCTTGGCAGCCTAAGTGGTCCAATCATCGGAGGATTGTTCATTAAATTCTCTCAAAATGTGAGTTTCTTCTATATCATTAGTCCGATGCTTTTGATCTTATCAATTATCATCTTTGCTTTTGGAAAAAAGACTTACTTGGCTTTTGAACAACAAAATTCTTAATCCACTATTGTGGAGCAAATTCATATCTAATGCATAAAATATGTGGTAAGATGAAAGAAAATAAAGATAAAATTAAGAATTGTTGCTGTCATCCCTTTGATGACAGCTTTCGTATTTTTTAAGGGGATTGATTTTGATTATTCTTATCAACTAGGAAATTGAGAGGGGGAGATTCTATGAATTCAGAAGCAAAGACTCTAACAAAGAGTATTCACAAAGTAGGTTTCTTAGAAAAAATCAAACCGCATGCAGAATTGATTGCTGCTGGATTAAGCGGTGGATTCATTGCTGCTGGCTGGATATTGGATAAGTACGGAAATGGAGCAGATTCCATTATTGCTTACCTGCTGGCATTTATCATTGGCGGGTTTGCCAAGGCTAAAGAAGGCATTGAAGCCACCTATGAAAATAAAGAATTAAATGTGGAAATGCTAATGATTTTTGCTGCCATAGGTTCAGCAATTATTGGTTACTGGACAGAGGGTGCCGTTCTAATTTTCATTTTTGCTGTAAGTGGAGCATTAGAAACCTATACCATGAATAAAAGCCACAAGGAAATTTCCTCTTTAATGAAGCTTCAGCCCGAAGAAGCCTTGCTCATCTCAAGTGGTTATGAAAAAAAGGTTCCTGTTTCAGTGCTCCGTGTCGGTGATTTTATTTTAATTAAGCCTGGGGAACGTGTCCCTTCTGATGGAATCATCATCAAAGGACAAACGAATATCGACGAAGCTGCAATAACCGGCGAATCCATGCCTGTCTCAAAAGGAACTGAGGAAGACGTTTTCGCGGGTACCGTTAACATGACTGGTTCAATTACTGTTAAAGTGACAAAAGCGAGTCATGATACCCTCTTCCACAAAATCATACAGCTTGTTCAATCAGCTCAAAGCGAGAAATCACCCTCACAGCTGTTTATTGAACGTTTTGAAGGAACCTATGTAAAAGTAGTCCTATCCGTTGTTTTATTAATGTTTTTCCTCCCACACTTTATGTTAGGCTGGAGTTGGCAAGAAGCCTTCTACAGGGCAATGATATTATTGGTGGTTGCATCCCCTTGTGCCCTTGTTGCTTCTATTATGCCGGCCACTTTATCCGCCATCTCAAATGGAGCGAGACATGGGATATTGGTAAAAGGCGGGGTTCATCTTGAAAATTTAAGCCATCTAGGGGCCATCGCATTTGATAAAACGGGGACACTTACCAAAGGGAAACCAGAAGTAACCGAAGTGATTGTTAAGGAAGGACTTGATCGAGAGGACCTTATTTGGAAAGCAGCTTCAATTGAAAACCATTCTAACCATCCGCTTGCAACCGCGATAGTGAATTATGTTAAATTGAGCATGAATAAGGATCTCCTTTATCCAGAAAGTCTTGAGGATGTACCAGGCTGGGGTGTTAAAGCGACAATTAACGGTGAGCATTGGAAAATTGGTAAGGCTGCCTTTATTGGCAATAATTATGTTGACAAGTTTGCTGAAGATAAGGCAAAAGATCTTTCAAGTCTTGGCAATACACTTGTATACATTGAAATAAATGGTGAACTGAGTGCGATCATTGCCATGAAGGATGTAGTTCGCAAGGAAACAAAACTTGCCATTGATCATTTAAAAAAGCAAGGTATTCATACGGTCATGCTTACTGGGGATAGTGAAAAAACAGCACGAGCGATTTCCTCTGAAAGCCATGTAGATGAATTTTTCGCCGAATGCTTACCTGAGGTAAAAGTAGAAAAACTTAAGGATTTGAAAGAAAAGTATAAAACTGTGGCAATGGTAGGTGACGGGATTAATGATGCACCCGCGCTAGCAATTGCCAATGTCGGTATTGCCATGGGCGGAGGAACTGATGTTGCCCTTGAGACAGCTGATATTGTCCTAATGAAAAATGATTTACCGCGAATTGCCGAGGCCATCGATCTTTCCAAACGCATGAATAGAATCATTAAACAAAATGTTGTTTTCTCCATAACTGTAATCATGATCTTGATGGCATCGAATTTCTTTCAGATGCTCGATTTGCCATATGGAGTAATCGGTCATGAAGGCAGTACCATTTTAGTCATTCTAAATAGTCTTCGATTGCTTAAATAGTGAAAAACCGGATGAACATTCATCCGGTCTTTTTATTTTCATATGGGATTTAACCCATTAGTGATAGCCGTTCGAGCCGTTCGCAGACCCCGAAGTTTTATTTCCTTTACTACCTTTACCTTTTTGCTTTGTACCGCCATCTTTTTTGGTCTTCTTTGTCATAATAAGAACCTCCCTGAAGTTATGTTAGCCTTCTAACTTAGTTTGGACAGATGGGCTAATTTCATGAAGGAAACTATTAGCAATTCTTACGGTTTTTTTCACTATAAAAAGCGTTGATTTCTCCACCTAATATAATAATAAATGCCGATATGTATAACCAAATCATTAAGACAATAATTGCCCCAATACTTCCATAGGTGAGCGAATAATTACTTATATTACCAACGTAAAAGGTTAATCCAATCGAAGAAATAATCCAGCCCACGGTAGCAAAAGCTGCCCCTGGAAAGGCACTCCGGCATTTTATTTTTACGTTTGGTGCAATCCAATACAATCCTGTAAAAATGAGAAACAAAATAATCGCACTAACCAGCCAGCTTAATGTATCCCATACCTTAATAAATTCTGTCGTGTAGCCCATTTGAGAAAATAAAAAGACACCTATTTCTCTGCCGAATACAGGAAGAACAATCGCCAGAATTAAAACAAAGATCATTCCAAAAGTTAAAAGAATAGCCATTCCTCTTGAGACAATAAACGAGCGGCTTTCCTTAACATTATATGCCTTATTAAAAGCCTTCACAATCGCACTAATACCGTTCGATGACGACCAAATCGTACCGATAATCCCGAACGATAACAACCCGCCATTCCGATGATTCATTATGTCATGGACGTTTTTTTCAATTAGGTCCATGGCCTCGACAGGTGCAAAATCCCTTACGATCCCAAGCATATCCTGATGGGGAATTGGAATATATGGAAGGAGTGTAAATAAAACAATCAGGAGCGGAAACAGGGACAGTAGAAAATAATATGCTAGCTGTGCACTTAATCCAGGTAAATCATCTTCATCGACCCGGTGCCAAAGTAATTTTAATAAAGATGAGCGAACATTCCCCACCTTTTCCATTTTCATCCTCCTTTTTATTGGATTTTTTCTTCTTTACCTAATACTTCATTTAAAAGGATTTCTTCGTCACTTTTTGTGAAGGTATCCTTCGTTTCTTTTATAATGTCCGTTACCTGAGGAGTTATCTCTCGTAACTCTTCCACTTTATCTGTTATATAAGATATATCCTCACTGACCTGCTTAACGGTTGTCTTTAATTTTTCTGCAGTTTCCTTCACCTTATCAGTAATCTCTCCTGGATTTTTCATGATATAGGTAACCTTTGTAGTAGTTTTTTGTACGTTTTCTTTCATCACTTCACGTGTTTGTTTATCTAAAAGGCTGATTGCTCCGCCAGCAAGTGCTCCAAGTAACACCCCGCGCCAAAATTGATTTTTCTTTGTCATGTTAACGTCTCCCTTAATCATAATTATTATTATCATTAATAATACCCGATGATAATAATACCAAAACCCTCTTTCATTTATTTTGCTTCATAGTGGATGGTCACGCAAGTCCAACTGATATTTTTATCCATTTTTTTTGGTTTACTAAATTGGGAGTCTTTCCTAGGAACTTTGTATTGACATATAATTTTCAACATGAAAAGATGGACATATTAACTCGCGGAAAGGGTGACCCAAATGAATTTATCAGAAAAATCGATTGAGAATGTCGAATATATGATTGAACAAATTAAGGAAAAGCTAAAGGTCCTAAACCTTGGAGCCATAAAACCTTCGCATTTTGATGAAGAAATGTACGAGGAATTAAAAGAGATTTATGATATGGTACTTAGAAAGAATTCATTTAGTCCTAATGAAATGCAGGCCTTAGTTGAAGAGCTTGGAAGCCTCCGAAAAAAATAAGCTAACAAACCCGTTATTGCACATAACGGGTTTGTTTTTAATCCTGTTCAGTTAAGATGACGGGGCCATCTTTTGTAATCGCAAGTGTATGTTCGTATTGTGCTGAATATTTTCCATCAATGGTCCTTGCCGTCCATCCATTGTTGTCCATCTTCGTTTGGTATCTACCTACATTAACCATGGGTTCAATTGTAAAGACCATACCTTCTTTAATTCTTGCTCCTTTTCCTGGCAGCCCGTAGTGTGGAACATCCGGCTTCTCGTGTATCACTGCTCCAATCCCATGGCCAATAAAGTCTCGAACAACAGAAAAACCTTCGCTTTCAACATAGGTTTGAATTGCGTGTCCTATATCCCCAATTCGATTGCCGACAATCGCCTGTTCTATCCCTTTATAGAGTGCTTCCTTTGTAACATTTAATAGACGTTCGGTTTCCTCTGATACCTTTCCTACCGCATAAGACCAGGCGGAATCAGCCAAAGCACCATTGTAATTGACAACCATATCCACTGTCACAATATCCCCATCTTTTAAAGGTTCCTTCCTTGGGAAGCCATGACATATTTCGTCATTTATGCTTGCACAGGTTGCATATTCATAACCCTTATAACCCTTTTGTTCTGGTGTCGCTCCATTTTTCTTAAGAAATTCTTCAACAAATGCATCGATTTCCCAAGTGGTTATACCTGGTTTGATTAATTTTCCGATTTCTTTATGACAAGCTGCAAGTATTTCTCCTGCCTTTTTCATTGCTTCAATTTCACGTTGTGATTTAAGGACAATCATTTTAGGAGGGTCCCCTTCCTTTTTGTTTATTTTTATGTATAATATCCAAAATTGTTATTCGTCTAAAAGCCATACCTTTTAGTGAATTACAATTGACCACTATTGGCAACACTATTAATATTAACCCTATCCTGTGATTTTTTCAAAAATACTTTATATGGTGAAACTTTTCTCAAAGTTCATATTATTGTCATATTCCTTTGTTCTTAATATGGTGCTTTTCTATTCTTTTTGATAAAATTAATGTAAGTGAATAAAAATTAGGTGTGTGAGAATTATGATCGGTGATCGCGTAAAAAAATTTCGCTTAGAAAAGAAAATGTCACTTTCCGAACTTGCTGCTCAAGCAGGCGTGGCAAAATCTTATTTAAGCAACCTTGAAAATAACAAACAAGAGAATCCTTCTATAAAGTTTCTTGAAAAAATTGCAGTTGTCTTAAATATACCTATTGATCATTTAATACATGAAGAAGTCAATAAAGCGGAATTAGACATTGATTGGATGAATCTTGTCAAAGATGCAATGAATTCTGGTGTTTCCAAAGAACAATTTCGTGATTTTCTTGAATTTAACAAGTGGCGTATTAATCAAAACGACGATAAATAATAACCTGCGAAAAGGTCTTTTTCAATTTGAAAAAAGAAAAGCATTCTACAAATACTCCCATTTGTAGAATGCTTTTTTTATTTATGTACACTGTCGTTCCGTGATTAACTCATAACCTCTTGTTGGCTAAGGAAGTCACGAACTGCTTTTATGGATAATCCCAAGTCTTTTGCTTCTAATATGAGTTCCATCCATTCTTGATCGATTACTTCTACTTCACTTTTTGTAATAACCATTTTTCTCACTCCTAAAATACATTGTGTATTCCAGGTAGCCCGGCCATCGTAACAAGTCATACTTGCCTTAGATCCTCGGCTTTGCGTCCCTGCTTTTCAACAGGTTTGCCTTTTTCTGATACTAATACAACTTAAGTATGACTGTTTTAGCTTATCGTTCTTATGTGATAGGTCGATTTACTTAATCCTCATTGATATTATATCTAGTGCTATTTTAGTAGGGTGTTGTAATTTGTCGCATTATTTTAATTTTCACACATTTTTTTCTAACAAATTATGCCAAATATCTACAAAAATATCCCAATTACAGCTTAACCCCTTTGATGTTCCATGTCTAAGTTCTAGAGCTTTAGACGAAATTCCTTGCCATTTCTTTATTTCCTTGTGGAAACTAAATTAATATTACAATTCATATGAATTGTAATATTTGTCTAAACTGTGACAATTAGCATATAATTAAACAACATAACAACAAACTTAATATTGTTAATATTCAAAATAATGGTGGTGAAGCATTGCGATGACCCTTATTCATGTATTAAACTTTTCCATTCCGATTGCGTTTATTGTGTTTGCTGGGTATGTATTAGACCGCATGTGTAAACCAGATCCCCCGAAAGATAAAGCTGGTGAAGAGTGAATCTATTTATAGATTCCACTTTCAGACAGCTTTTTTCTTTTTTAATAGTAATTATTTTCACTCCAATCAGGGAATGCTACTTTTGATGACGAAAGGAGTGTTGAATTTGGCACGTGGAGAACATTTTGAACATAAAAAGAAAAACCACCCTGGTAATTTTCCAAAAGACAGTTTAACTGAAAAACATGCGAAACAAGCAATTGGGGACGAAGAATTTTTAGTGGTAAGGGAAGCATTTAAAAATCGAGTAGAAGATGAGGAAGAATATCGAGGAGATACTGCTCGTTTACTAAATGACCAGACAGAATAAAAGGCGTGAGCACTTCACGCCTTTTTATATCCCTAGAATTGGCCTTTTTCCATACTTAAATTTCTAATAAAATGTGAAAATTCAATTGTTTTAAGCCAATTAGCTGCTTTTTCGATGTCCTTGGAAAACACCCTGTCTTGTTTAATCGAAGCTACCTGTTCGCGGCCCTTATCATAAAAAACCCTGGTATGAGATGCCATTTTTTCGATCCCGCGAATTTCAACCGCCTGCATGGCACAAATTAGTTCAATTGCGATAACTCTGCGTGCGTTCTGGATAATTTGATAAGCATGCCTAGAAGCAATTGTTCCCATACTTACATGGTCCTCTTGGTTTGCGGAAGAGGGAATCGAGTCGACACTGGCAGGATGTGCGAGTGTTTTATTTTCTGAAACAAGCGCTGCTGCCGCATATTGCATAATCATTGCACCTGATTGCAAACCAGGTTCAGGACTTAGGAAAGCCGGTAAATCATTAAGCTGTGGATTGACTAATCTTTCAATTCGTCTTTCCGAGATATTTGCTAGTTCCGCTACGGCAATCTTCATAAAATCCATCGCAAAAGCTATGGGCTGCCCGTGGAAGTTCCCCCCAGAAATCACCTTTTCTCCATCATCAAAAATTAATGGATTATCCGTTGCTGCATTCATTTCGATCTCTAATTTTTCTTTCACATAATCCAAGGCCTGCCAAGATGCCCCGTGAACTTGTGGAATGCAGCGGAGAGAATAAGCATCTTGAACCCGTAACTCGCCCTGCTGTGTTGTCAATAAACTATCGCTTAAATAACGACGAATTCTCGCTGCTGTGTCAATCTGCTGTTTATATCCCCTTGCGACATGAACTTCTTCTGCAAATGCATCGATAATTCCGTTTAACCCTTCCATTGTCATTGCAGCAATCAGCTCACTTTCATGTGCTAACTGTTCTGCCTCCAAGTAACCAATAACACCCATTGCTGTCATCGCTTGGGTACCATTAATTAGAGCTAGACCTTCTTTCGCTTCCAATGTTACGGGTAAAATCCCTTCTAACTGGAGCGCATCAAAAGCATCGATTTGCTTACCTTTGTAAAATACCTCTCCTTCCCCAATTAGAACTAAGGCAAGGTGAGAAAGCGGAGCTAAATCACCGCTCGCACCAAGGGAACCTTGCTGTGGGATGACAGGAATGATATCTTTATTCACTAACTCTAATAACTTTTCAATGACAATAGGTCTGACTCCAGAAAAGCCCTTTAGCAGTGCGTTAGCCCGAAGAAGGACCATGGCTTTAGAAACAATTTCCGGAAAAGGTTCACCTACCCCGCACGCATGGGAACGAATTAAATTAAGCTGCAGGTCTTGAACATGATTCTTATCGATAAGTACATCGCTGAATTTTCCAAATCCAGTCGTAATTCCATAAACGACCTTTGATTCTGAAACAATTCTTTCTACTGCTTCACGGCTCTTCTTGACAGCTTCCATACTCTTGTCTGAAGCATTAACCTTTTGCTTGCCATATAATACATCTTTCATCTGCTCTAACGTTAAGCTTCCACCTGTAAGTGTGATCATATTGTCTCTCTCCTCTACCACTGTAGTATAATAAAGAAAGAGGCTGGATTCCGAATCTATTTGATTTGGAGTCCAGCCTCTTTTATGATTAATTGATCGAATATTATTAGATGCCTCATGGGATCATTCCATTCTTTAACTATCTTATTGATAATTATTGTATGTGATGAAAAGCTTATCTGTCAATTTAATTTTCTGAATTTTAGCACGATAACACTTTAGTACGATAATAATGAAAAGCGGAATCGCCGGTTTAGTGGCGTATGAGCTACAACGATTTAAAATAAAGGAAAGTTCCGTTATACTATAAAAAGGTCAAATTGGATTTACCCGAAAGGAGTTACTATGAAATCTCTCGTACTTGCAGAAAAGCCAAGTGTGGCTCGTGAACTTGCTCGTGTCCTTGGCTGCAATCAAAAACATAAAAGCTATATGGAAGGCAATCAATATATTGTCACATGGGCCCTTGGTCACTTAATTGAATTAAAAATGCCCGAGCATTATGACACGAAATATAAAACATGGAATTTGGAAGATTTACCGATCATTCCACAAAAAATGGGCCTGATGGTTATGAAGCAAACAAACCATCAATTCCGAGCCATTGAAGCGTTAGCCAAACGGAAAGATATAAACGAATGTATCATTGCAACGGATGCAGGACGTGAAGGCGAACTGGTTGCCCGCTGGATTCTTGAAAAGCTCCACTGGAACAAACCTTTAAAGAGATTATGGATTTCTTCACAAACAGATAAGGCTATAAAGGATGGGTTCAAACAATTAAAACCAGGCAAACAGTTTGAGGACCTCTACCATTCAGCAGTTTGCCGAGCAGAGGCTGATTGGTTAATTGGTCTAAATGTGACAAGAGCATTGACCACCAAATACAAGGATCCTCTATCTGCAGGTCGGGTTCAAACCCCTACGCTTGCACTTGCTCTTGAGCGTGAGCAGCAGATTCAATCTTTTGTACCAAAGGAATATTGGACAATTCGGGCAGAAATCGGCCCGCTTTCAACTGATTGGGAACGAGACAATGAAAAGCGCATTTTCGATAAAGTAAAAGCGGAAGCGATCCAATCTAAAATCAATGGGAAAAAAGCTGTGCTTGAAAAAATTGAGCGAAAGAAAAAATCAGAGCCGCAGCCTCTACCCTATGATTTAACAGAGCTACAGCGTGATGCCAATAAGCGATTTGGTTTTTCTGCAAAAAAGACTTCGACCGTTTTACAGCGTCTTTACGAGCAATACAAATTAGTTACTTATCCAAGAACCGATTCACGCTATTTAACAACAGATATGATGAACACAATGACAGACCGCCTGCAAGGAATGGCTTCTGGATATAAGGATGAGGTCCGCCCTCTTCTTGCAAATAGGGGTATAGTACTTGCCAAACGCGTTTTTAACAATGAAAAGGTATCGGATCACCATGCCATTATTCCTACGGAACAACGGCTGAATCTTAGTGAACTCGATTCAGATGAAAGAAAACTATACGATATCATTGCTAGACGGTTCTTAGCTTTGTTTTTACCTGCTTATGAATATGAAACCATTCAGGCTACCTTCAAGGTAGAAGGTGAGACATTTACAGCAAAAGAAACAAATGTAATCGATTTGGGCTTTAAGAAAGTTTTAGGAAAAGAAGATACTGAACATGCTGTAACTGGCCTGCAAAAATTAGCCCAAGGTCAGTCCTTTACGGTTAAAAATAGCTCCATGAACCAAAAATGGACCGAACCGCCGCAGCGTTATTCTGAAGCAGATGTTCTAGCTCAAATGGAGAAATTCGGTTTAGGAACCCCAGCAACCAGAGCAGAAATTATTGAAAGGCTTGTGGAAACAGAAGTTGTTGAACGGCAAAATGGGCGCTTCCATCCAACGAAAAAAGGCAAACAACTAATCGACCTTGTCAATGATGAATTAAAATCACCAGAATTGACGGCCAAATGGGAGCAGGAACTGGAACGAATCTCAAAAGGAAAGGCAGACCCGAAAGCCTTTTTACAAAAAATTCGCCGTCAAACAGAGCAGCTGGTTTCTGAAATTAAAACGAGCGACAAAACGTACCGGGCTCACAATTTAACTGGATCGAGATGTCCGGAATGTAACGAATTCTTAAAGGAAAGAAATACAAAGGATGGAAAAATTCTTGTTTGCTCAAGTCCTGAGTGTTCATTTCGGAAAAGAAAGGACCCGAAGCTTTCTAATCGCCGCTGTCCACAGTGCCATAAAAAAATGGAGATTCATGACGGGAAAGCAGGCGCATACTTCCAATGCCGCCGATGCAATGTCGTTGAAAAAGCAGAAGACAAGAAAAAAGCAGTCAATAAGAAAGAAGCACAAAAGCTTGTCCAGAAATATACGCAAAAAGAGGATTTTGGAACAAGCTTAGGAGATTTACTGAAACAAGCCTTAAAGAATCAAGACTAACCATAATGGTAAGCACAAAATGTGCTTACCATTTCTGTTGTATGATCTTCCAGTTAGATAGTATGATGGTGATGTTTTATTCGTTTGAAAAACAAAAGGTTGGAACACAGATGTAAAAAAGGGTCAATAATACATAAAAAATTGTACTAAAATGTTCACATTTGCCTAATTTGTATTATAATTAACTTACAAAAGTTAATATTATTAGGGCGGTGGAAACAATGGAATTATCCCAGTTCATGGCTCCAACTTCATTGTCAGGAATTATTACATTTTTAGTCCTATTTTCCGCAGGTGTTTATTTAAATATAAAAGTATACGGCAGTAAGTTGCAGTAAAGATAAAAATCTTTACTGTTTTTTTGTTTTTATCAGGTATCCTTTTGCTTAATGGCTTTCGGTTTCTTTTTCCAATTGGAACCGCTACAATAAAGGAAGATTCAGAAGAAAAGGAGACGTACATATGAGTGAATTTCAAAAAAACCTTGAAAAATATGCTGAACTAGCCGTTATAGTGGGCGTAAATGTTCAGAAAGGTCAAACCTTAGTCGTAAACGCCACCTTAGATGCGGCCGAATTTGTTCGTCTGATTGTCAAAAAAGCATACGAAACTGGTGCACAAAATGTCATCGTTAACTGGAACGATGATACAGTTACGAGAACAAAATATGACTTAGCTCCCGATGAGGCATTCCTTGAGTACCCTGTTTGGCGTGCCAAAGAAATGGAAGATCTAGCAGATCAAGGCGCTGCCTTTATGTCGGTTATTTCCACTAGCCCTGATTTGCTAAAAGGCGTGAATCCAGAACGGATTGCCAACTTCAATAAAGCTGCTGGAAAAGCACTGGCGAATTACCGGAAGGCAGCACAATCAGATAAGGTGAGTTGGACTGTTATTGCAGCTGCGGCGCCGGCATGGGCAGCTAAAGTTTTCCCGGATGAGCCTGCTGAAAACCAAGTAAGCAAACTTTGGGATGCGATTTTCAAAGCCGTGCGTGCAGACGTTGAAAATCCAGTAGAAGCTTGGAAAAAACATGATGAAACCCTTCATGAAAAAGTTCATTATTTAAATGAAAAAAGATACCAAAAGCTCCATTACACAGCTCCTGGTACAGATTTAACGATTGAACTTCCGGAAAAACACATCTGGGTGGGCGCAGGCAGTTTGAATGAGAAAGGCTTCGAGTTTATGGCCAACATGCCGACAGAAGAAGTGTTCACTGTTCCGTATAGAACAGGTGTTAATGGTACAGTTGCTAGCACAAAGCCTTTAAGCTATGGTGGAAATATTATTGACCGGTTTTCGATTACGTTCGAAGATGGAAGAATTGTCGGGGTAAAAGCAGAAGAAGGCGAAGAAATCCTTAAGCGTCTTGTCGATACAGACGAAGGCTCACATTATCTTGGTGAGGTTGCTCTTGTACCATATAACTCACCAATTTCCCAATCAAATGTCCTTTTCTTCAATACATTGTTTGATGAAAATGCATCAAACCATTTAGCAATCGGCAGTGCCTATGCTTTCTGTATTGAAGGCGGCAAGAAAATGTCTTCCGAAGAATTGAAAGAAAACGGTCTGAACGAAAGTATCACTCACGTTGATTTCATGATTGGTTCCACGGAGATGGACATCGATGGAATCACCGCTGATGGAAAAACAGAACCCGTATTCCGAGGCGGAAACTGGGCTTTTTAATTTAAGCACAAAAAGAGTAGGACTCCCTGCTCTCAGATTGTCGAGAAAGAGTATTTTTCTCGGCAATTTTTTATTCTCAGCATTTAATTATTCATTGTACCTGCTAATGGGCCTGTTGATTTCCGCTCCAGGCACTTCGCTTTCCGCGGGCGTGCCGGGGAGCCTCCTCGTCGCTACGCTCCTGCGGGGTCTCCCCTG